>CAMJPD010000005.1 GCA_946407765.1 uncultured Lachnospiraceae bacterium | reverse complement strand
ATGCATATATATCATTTAATGGAATTGTAGTAAATGATTTAGAAATAACAGATGAAGCCTTATATACTAATATTCCTAAGCAAGCTCTTCTTGGAGATAAGCTTGAAATTATAATTTTATTTCCAACAGGAAATGGCAGCTTTTATGAGAAAGGTAAAAACTTATTATCTATATTAGGTGTAGGTTTTACTGATTTATCTACCGAAATTATTGATCCTCCAAATGGAATTGGATATGGAATGCATACATCAATTAATGGAAATTTGAAAGATAAAACATCTACAGGTTGGTATCTAGAAAATAATGATGTCGCCTTAACAACAGAAAGTATGAAATTTTATTTTAATATGAAAGAGGCGAGCGATCTTAATCTAAGTGTTGACTATGATACATTAAGTGATGACCAAGAATGTAAAGTATATTATAATGACGAGTATGCAGGCGATCTATCTAAAACATCTAAAACGATTCTACCTAAGTCAGCATATAAGGAAGGGGTACAGAAGGTGGAGATAAGAATAGAAAATCCTGTCCCAGCAACTAAGGTATATGAAAATGCCAAAGATACTGACTATCTTGGTATAGTTGTTAGATCTATCACTATAAAATAGTAATTTTGGCTTAAATCATACTTTATTTTTGACTATATATCTATGATATGATATACTTTTAAAAATTGTATAAGGAGAAGAATTATGAGTGCAAAGTTTTTTATATGTGAACACTGCGGTAATATAGCCTATATGGTAGTTGATAAGGGAGTTACGCCAACTTGTTGTGGCTCTCCTATGAAAGAGTTAAAGGCTGGCGAGGTAGAAGCAGCTACAGAAAAGCACATCCCAGTTGCAAAAAAGGACGGCAACAATGTAGTGGTAACTGTTGGTAGTGTAGAACATCCTATGACGGCTGAACATTATATTATGTGGGTTGCTCTTGAAACAGATAAGGGAATCAAAATAAATTCTTGGACTCCAGATTCTAAACCTACAGTAACAATTCCAATTCCAGCAGGAGCTAATGTAAAAGCAGTTTATGCTTATTGCAATCTCCACGGACTTTGGAAGACTGAATCTATAAAATAATTAGGAAATTTATGAAATTTAGTATTAAAAAATTAATATCATTTTTTGCTATGCTGTGTATTTTACTTGCTACATCAGCATGTACTTCAACCAATAAATTTGGATCGGGAAGATACGCAAATTTATCACCAAATAGTTTTGTTTTTAAATCTAGTGATGGTTTTGAATTTGTCCAATTACATGATGACGTAATTGATAGGATGCACGAAGAGATAAAAGATATTACATCACTTGTAGTTTATATTGTAAATGAAACTTTAGACATAGATGGAGATAATGAGGCCAAGGAAATTCATCTTAAGTTTGAAGTTTGGCCTGTAATAAGTGATGCGGATATAGAAGCTACTGTTACATTACTTATGAAATATATTGCTGATGCAGCATGTATTCAACAGGACAAGTATGAACCAGCAACAACAGAAAGTTTTGGAACGGTTTGGAACGATTATACTTTAGTAATAGATGTTGCAAGGCAACAACCTATTGATAATAAAGAAGGAAAGGAATCCCCATCGTATCATAAAGTGATAAAAGCAGGTGAACCTATACCATATGAGCCTAGATTAATTAATTGGGGCGACGATTATTTAGAGGAAGAAGATTAATGTCAGCCAAAACTAAAATTAAATCTAAAACCAATATAAAAAATTTAAGAAAGCAGACCTTATCAGAAACAGTTAGAGGAATATTGCAAGGACTTGCAAGCGTTACAGTCTTTGCTCTATTAGTATTTTTTCCTCTTTACACACATGATATGTATTTTGACATACTTGCAGCAAGATATGTATGTTTCAAGGTCATAGTTCTTCTTCATCTTGCCCTTACTATAATTTTTGGGTTAGTTTATTTATCAGCTAAGAAGGGTGAAACAGGTGAGCCAATACTTAAAACTATAGGCTCGGCTCTAAGCCCAAGTAATATTGCAAGGAATATAAAATCAACAGATATATTCTTTATGATAATAATTATGTCCATGATTATTTCTTACTTTGGAACTAGATACCAGAGAGAAGCATGGACAGGAGAAAGTGGACGTCTTCAAGGAGTAGAGTGCTGGCTTATTTATTTTGTCTCTTATGTTCTCATATCAAGATTTTATAAATTCAAAAAGTCAGTTCTTGATTTTGCTCTACTTGCAGGATCATTTGCCTGCATATGGGGAATAATGGACTATTTTTATATGGATCCATTTGGCTTCCTTGCAAATGTAGGTGGTATACAAAAAGTTCAGTTCGTATCAAGTATAGGAAACTTAAATACATATACTAATTACACAGGAATGATTATGGCTCTTGCGGCTGCACTTTTTGTTTCAGAAAAAAATCTTATAAAAACAATTTTTTATGGGCTGGCCTTCCACGTATCTATGCTTGGTTCCATGGCTGGTCTTTCGGATAATGCGACTTTATCTATTATGATAACTTTCCTTACACTTCCATTTTGGTGTTTTAAAACTAAGAGAGGCTTTGTAAGGATGGCAATGCTTTCATTCTTTTTTGTTCTTGATACACTTATATTTTCTATATGGGTTAGGTCGCCTATACC
This sequence comes from uncultured Lachnospiraceae bacterium, assembly GCA_946407765.1. Classification (GTDB taxonomy): domain Bacteria; phylum Bacillota; class Clostridia; order Lachnospirales; family Lachnospiraceae; genus UBA3633. The sequence goes on along the minus strand of CAMJPD010000005.1, from coordinate 42,617 downwards.
TCAAAGCTGGGCAGGTTCTTTCTTTAAAACTCTTGCAGCATCTGCCTTTGATTATGTAGTCATCGGCACTGTTATATTTGCTGTTATAATGCTTGCTGTATATGGATTTATGTTTAAGCTTGCAAAAAAGACTCCAGAAAATGCCAATGATTCAGCTTGGGTTAGATTCCAAAACTCACTTGATGATCTTATGTCAACAAAATTAGTTTGGGCTTGGATTATCATAGTTGCCACATTTTTTGCCTTTGTTGGATTTGCAATATATGATGTAAACAATAAAGTTATATTTGCTTCACTATGGGACAAGCTCGGGCTTAGAGGAACACTTTATATTAATGATAACTGGGGAACACACCGTGGACATAACTGGCGTATAGCGATGGAAAATTTCCATAAGTTCGACTGGTTTAAGAAACTTTTTGGATTTGGAAATGAAACCTATCTTGTAATTTCAGAACGTAGTGCTTATGAAGAAATGGTAACAAGATACGGCGAAGTTTACGATAGTGCCCATAATGAGTACATTCAATATTTACTCTGTACAGGAATTGTAGGATTATTATCATACCTTGGAATATTTGCTTCTATTATATATAGAGGATTTAAGCGTTGCACTAAAAATCCTGGAGTTATGGCATGTCTCTATGCAGTTATCTCTTACTTGTTCCAGGCATTAGTTAACATCGCAATACCAATTACAACACCAGTCTTTTTCACATTTGCTTATATAGTCTGCGCCTACGCAACCGACGTAGAGAACGGCAAGGAAGAAGAATTAGCATAAATACAAGAGTGAGGCTTGCATCGACGACGAATAATGGGGACGGAGATAATTATTCCTCCAAGAGTGAGGCTTGCATCGACGATAAAATGGCAAGGAAGAAATTAATTAAAAAAGAACATGTTGGAGCTAAAAACACTGCAAGATTTATTCTAACAGTGTTTTTAATTGTTATCTTATCATATATGTTCTATGGAACCTGGGTTCATAAATATAATGTAATACTTAGATTCCCATATCTTGGCCGTGGTAATGTCTTCCTTGCTATAATATATGGAATATTACTTTATGTATTTTTACTTACTCTAGGAGCAGATAGGCTTGGCAATTTCAAAATTTCAACAATAATTTTTTCTTGCGGCCTTGCTACAATATTTACTAATACTATAACCTATGTTGCGATCATTGTCCCTGCCATCGCAAGAGGATTTGTAAATCCAGACGACATGGTCTATCTTACACTATGGCAGTTTGGAGTTGTATTTATATGGGGCATAGTATCTAAATTTATTTATAAAAAACTCTTTCCACCCTGCGATGCCCTTCTCATATATGGTTCTTATGCTCCAGATAGACTTCTTGCAAAATTTGGTGAAAGAGAAGACGTGTGCGACATAGTAAAAACAGTTAATTACCAAACAACAAGTGAAAACGACATAATTGATATGATTTCTAAATATGATGCCATAGTTATAGGTGATATCCCAGCTGAAAAGCGAAACGACTTTTTAAAAGTATGTTATGCAAGTTATAAACAAACCTATCTTGTTCCAAAAATATCTGACATAATTGTAATGTTTTCAGAGCAAACTTATCTATTTGACTCTCCACTGTTTTTCGTTAGAAATTCTAATTTAACACCTGATGTCCAAATATTAAAAAGACTTTTTGATATATTGTTAAGCATTGTGGGCCTTATCATATTTTCACCACTCATTATAATTTTTTCTATTTTGATTAAATTAGAAGATGGCGGCAAGATATTTTTTATACAAGAAAGAGTTAAAGAAGGTGATGATACATTCAATATAATTAAATTCCGTTCTATGAAAGAGACTAAGGATGACGAAGTTCTTCCTGCAACTAAGGACGACGATAGAATTACTAAGGTTGGAAGATTTATTAGAAACTGGCGCATAGATGAAATTCCTCAGCTCATAAATGTCTTAAAGGGAGATATGAGCATAGTAGGACCTCGCCCTGAAAGAAAAGAACATGTAGAAATTTATTCTAGAGATATTCCTGAATTTAAATATAGACTTAGAGTAAAAGCCGGCCTTACAGGTCTTGCACAAGTTTATGGCAAATACAATACAACGGCATATGATAAACTAAAACTTGATTTAATATATATACAAAATTTTAGTTTGGTACTCGATTTAAAAATAATACTTAGAACGATACAAATATTATTTAAAAAAGAAAGTGCAGAAGGCTTCACAGAAGAAGACAGTAAGAGAATAAACGAACAAGCCTAATATGAGCAATTCAATTAAAAACAATATAGACGACCTAATAACGGTAGTAATGCCTGTTTATAAAGTTGAAAAATATTTGCAAAGGGCAATAGATTCTGTTACAAATCAGACATATAAAAATCTTGAATTAATCCTAGTTGACGATGGCAGTCCTGATAAGTGTGGCATACTCTGTGATGAGGCAGCAAAGAAAGATGCACGAATAAAAGTCATCCATCAAAAAAATTCTGGTGCACCTATTGCAAGAAATAATGCGCTAGATATTGCAAAAGGAATCTATGTCTGTTTTTTTGATAGCGACGACTATGTAGAAAAAAACATGCTGAAGTTTTTACACAATATGTGTGTAGAACATGATTTAGACCTTGCCGTCTCAGGATTTTTCATTGACACCTATGAGGATGATGCAAATGCTGAAAAATTTTTCACACTAGATTATATTCCACAAGATAATATTTATAAAAGTAAAGAAAGTTTTAGAAAAGACGCCTATATGTATTTTGATAAAAATATGTTCTACCCACCATGGAACAAAATGTATAAAAAATCTTATCTTGATAAAAACTCTCTAAGATTTACTAACACATATAGAGACGACTTTCCATTCGTAATAGATTCAATCAGAAACATAGAAAAAATCGGTTTTACCTCAAAACAATTTTATCACTTCCAGAGAGCAAGAAAAGAATCTGAAACTGCCAAATACATCCCAAATTTATACGACAAGAGACAAGAAGAGCACGAAATAATGCTAGATCTCTTAAAAACCTGGGACCTTTATGCAGATGTAAAGGCAAATGCAGATAAAAATAAATTAAATGCAATGGACATGGTATCAAGAAGATATCTTGATAGAATCATAGAATGTATAGAAAATTTTACAAATGAAAAGTGTACACTAAGTAATAGTGAAATAAAAAATGAAGTTAAAAAAATACTAGCCTGCTCTTATATAGATGAAAGTATAACATTTGCAAGACCAAAAAGAATGTATTTAAAATTAATGTATATTCCTATAAAGTTAAAAAATGTAACTCTTTGCTTATTACAATCAAAATTCATAACCTTTATAAAAAAACACTTCTTATTCATATTCAATAAATTAAAAGTAGCAAGAGCATAACTATAAAACAGATATAAAGACAGATATAAAGATAGGCATAAAAACATATATAAAAAATATGAGCCAGAATAAAAAAACAAATATATTAACTATAATAGTCACATATAATAGAAGAGACCTCCTTTCTGAATGTTTAAATGCAATAAATTCTAGTATACAAAAAACTGACGTCCTTGTAATAGATAATAACAGCACTGATGGCACTAAGGAAATGATAGAAGACTTAAAATCTAATTTTGAAACTGAGCTTATTCATATAAATACAGGTTCAAATCTTGGTGGTGCAGGTGGCTATAATTACGGAGTAAGAGAAGCAATAAAACTATCAAAGAAAGCTGGTCATAAATATAAATATTTCTACCTAATGGATGATGATACTATAATAAAACCAGATAGCCTAAAAGTTTTAATAGATACGGCGGCAAAATTAAATGATAAATTTGGCTTCTTATCAAGCAAGGCACTTTGGAAAGATGGCAGTATATGTAAAACCAATGTCCAGAGAAAGGCTGTTGCAAGAAGAATAAACGATTTTGATACTCCCCTCGTCCCAGTAGATTATGCATCATTTGTCTCACTTCTTATAAAAGAAGAAGATGTGGTAGCGCTAGGCCTTCCTATAAAAGAATTTTTTATATGGAGCGACGACCTTGAATATACAAGAAGATTTTCTAAGAAAGAAAAATCATATCTCGTAAATGAAAGCATAGTAATTCACAAATGTGCAGAAAACATAGGTGTCGATATAACAAGAGAAAAAGATATAAAAAGAATAGAAAGATATAAATATATTTATAGAAATGATGTTTATACATTTAAAAAAGAAGGATTAAGAGGAATTATATTTTTACTTGCTCGTTTCTTGTATCACATGCTTAAAATTATATTCATTGCGCCAAGAAAATTTGATAAAATAAAAACAGTGATACTTAGTCACATAGACGGTTTTAAGTTCAATCCCCAGATAGAATACGTAAAATAGGGAGATAGAATTATGATAATAACAAAGACACCATTTAGAGTTTCATTTTTTGGAGGAGGCTGCGATCTTCCTGGATATTTTGTTAATAAAGAATCATTAATACTTTCTACAACTATAGATAAGTATGCTTATGTTAATGTGCGTCACCTCCCAAAATTTTTCGACTACACCAATGAAATAGTTTATTCTAAGATAGAACAAGTAAAGGATGAATCTGAAATCATACACCCACTCGTTCGCAAGTGTATGGAAATGCTTGATATGCATGAGATGAGAGTTTGTTATGATGCTGATCTTCCTGCAAGAACAGGACTTGGAACTTCATCATCATTTGCAGTTGGAATGCTTAACGCCTTCTATGCACTCAAAGCAAAATATAAAGACAATAAAATTTTATCAAGTGATGCAATTCTTCTTGAGAGAGTTTTATGTAAGGAAGCAGGTGGCTTTCAAGACCAGATAGCTGCAAGCTTTGGTGGCTTTAATAAAATTACTTTTAAACAAAATTCATTTACTAAAGAAGAGCTAGACTTATTATCAGGCGGTGCCAAGATCGACCTTAGTGAAGAAGAAAGAAAAGAATTTTCTTCTAAGATTTCAAAATCTTATGAAGTAGTAAAGGTAGATATAGAAGATGATAAGAAAAATCGTTTCAAGAAAAATTTACTTCTCTACTTTACAGGAATAGTAAGAAATTCATTTGAGATACAGACCGATGTTTCAAAATCTGTTCGCCAAGTTGATAAAGAAAAAACTATGGATGAGATGAACCATTTATCTCACGCAGCTTTAAAGTTTTTTGAGAGCAATAAACTCAGCGACCTTGATGAAGTGGGAAGGCTTCTTGATGAAACATGGAAACTTAAACGTAGTATAAGTGACAGAATTTCTAACAACACAATAGATGAACTTTATGACAAGGCAATAAAAAACGGTGCACTCGGCGGTAAGCTCCTTGGTGCAGGTGGCGGCGGCTTCCTTCTTTTCTATGTTCCTGAAGAAAAGCAAGATGAATTTAGAAAATCTTTCGCAAATCTACTTGAGATCCCATTTAATTTTGATGAATATGGAACAAAACTCATATACAATGTTCCTGAAACAGACTGGAATAAAAGCAAATGATTAAAGAATTTCACTTAAGTGAAATTCTAGTCAAATTCATGTGAAATAATATTTCTTGCATATATCAAAAACTTATGATAGTATTGCACAAATAGTTCATAAGACAACTATCTGAAGATCTCTTTTCGGAGACAATATGAAATCAATTTTATTTTTTTCTGTGCCGTTTATTTCGGTACTATCTGCCTATGTTTTTCAAAACTTCTTAAAGAATGAGAAAGTTAGAAAGATATTATTTTTTATAATATTATTCTTGCTTACAGTTTGTATTAGGAAAACTGCTCTCGCAGACTCTTGGCTTACAGGAAAAGCTTATGGAAGTTTTAATATAAGTGATGATGAAATAACTTTCATACAAGATGATGATAATTATTATTTTGTATTTGACTTTTCTCACAATTCTTATGGTGCTGTTTCTAATACTGGATACATTCTGTCTCAAAGTCCGTCACTTGGTTATATGCAAGAATCATCTAGCACAGGTAGCGCAGGTGTAAGTAGAACCTGCCTATATTATTCAAGTGCAGGTGGAACATATTATGGAACAACTTATATCTCATCAACTAATTCTGGTTCAACAACTTTGCATGAAACACCTTCAATTTATATTTTTGATAATGCAGTTAGATCAGAAGGAATATCTCCATCAAAAACTTTTGTTTCAGATGTTCACAATTCGAGTATAAAAATTGATAACGTAAATAAATCTTGTGCTAAAGTTCCAAAATCCAAAATTAATTATTTTAGATATCTTAATGCAAGAAGTACAAGAAACACAGCCTCATCAGGTAAGAACTCTTATGCAATGTCTAATGCATATGACCTCATGACACTTACATCGCACGAGTGTGATTTTAAGCCTAGATATATTGATGCAGAACATCATGATTATTATTGCAGTATTTGTCATTGGGGCAAAGGATTAGAAGAGCATACATTTGACAAGGCAGATGCTTTTGGTTATGAAAATCATAAATGTGTGTGTGGCCTTCATAATAAATCTACAATAAGATTTAAGCAAGAAAATTCAGAAGGCTCAAGTGGAGATAATAATATTTCTTATGTTGATATTATTGGCACGCCAGGAGATGAATTAGATTTAACAGATTATATGGGTAGTGGCGGAGGTTTTGAAAAGGAGGGTTACGTGTTCGTGGGTTTTGATCCAGAACCACCTTCTAAATTTCCAGATGAATCTATAGAATATAAAATTTTATATAGACCTATAAAATATAAAATTTTATTTTCTACAGAAAATAATTTAAAACTTAATAATCAAATACTAAGCTCACTTCTAATTTCAAAACAATCTGCAAGATCTATAACAGAAGAAGATATAGAAAAAATAAAATCAGAAACAGGTACAAGCATTAATAATTGTAATATGATTATAGATGCAGTATATGATGAGGAGTTCTATCTACCAACTTATGGTAATAATGAAGTTATATTCTTTGGCTGGACTGATGTAAGAGAAGCTTCACATGGAAAATATAAAACTGGAGTAAAAATTAAAAATCTTACATCAACTGAAAATAAAATTATAATTTTATATCCAGCCTTGTATGATAAGCAGGCCCATGTTTCTGGAGGTGAATCTAATTATCAAAATGAACCTATAGGAAATAGAGAAAATGGAAACTCTGGAATAATTCATCATGGTTCTGATACAGGCGGCCCAGGTGGTGGAGGAAGTTCAGGTGGAGGTGGTGGAGGAAGCAGTGGTGGTGCGAGTGAAGAAAGTAAAGTAAATAATAATAATATTGATAATGAAACTAAAGAAGATGAGAAGGACAAAACAGATGACGAAAGTAAAAGTATAGAAGAAACAAATGCCACAGAAGAAACAGAAGATAAAGAAAATAAAAAAGAAAACGAAGATGAAACAAGTGCAGAAAATCAAGATGAAACAAGTGCAGAAGATGAAACATTAGAAGAAGAAAATAAAGATGATGAAACAGAAAATGAAGAAAATGAAAACGAAGAAACAGAAGAAGATGAAACAGAAGATGACGAAAATAAAAATTTAATATTAGATGCTCATCAATCAGGAAATGATAGAGGAGGTGGCATATTAGATTTCTTTTCTGATATAACATTTGCCAGCACATTGAAAGAACATCTAAGTAGTGAATTCTTGTGGGCGAAGATGGAAAAACTAAAAAATATTTCTGTCCTAAAATCAGTTTTATCCAAGATGTTTTATTTCCTAATTCTGCTCCTTGTCGTTCTACATTCAAGGGATAGAAAACATAAAAGAAAAGTCCAAAAATGCGTATAGTATTTAGATTTATTTGAAAATAAGCCTAAAATTTATTATAATTAAGTCGCTTGTTTAATAGCAAAACTATTGAAACAGGCGGCTTTTTGATTGTCTTAAAGAAATATTTGTAAGGCATAGAGTATATAAAAAGCCACGAAGGAAAACAACAATATATGAAAAGAGAAGATGTCAGAAATATAGCAATAATAGCTCACGTAGACCACGGAAAGACAACCTTAGTTGATGCCATGCTTCATCAAGCAGGTATATTTAGAGAAAACCAAGAAGTTGCAACTCGTGTAATGGATTCTAATGCACTTGAGCGTGAAAGAGGAATTACTATTCTTTCTAAAAATACTGCAATAGAATACAAAGGCTGTAAGATTAATATAGTAGATACTCCAGGCCACGCAGACTTTTCAGGAGAAGTTGAACGTATATTAAAAATGGTTAATGGCGTTGTCCTTCTTGTTGATAGTTATGAAGGTTGTATGCCTCAGACAAGATTTGTTCTATCTAAGGCTCTAGAACTTGATTTACCATGTATCATCTGTATAAACAAGATTGATAGAGAAAATGGAAGACCAAAAGAAGTTGTAGAAGACGTTCTTGAATTGTTCCTTGATCTTGGAGCAAGTGATGATAGACTTGAATCGCCATTCCTTTTTATGTCAGCAAAACAAGGAATAGTGAAAAAGAAACTAGAAGATGAACCAGGCAATATGTCTATTCTGTTTGATGCAATACTAGAAAATATTCCAGCACCAGAAGGTGATGAAAATGCTCCAGCAAAACTTTTAATTTCTACTATTGATTACAATGAATTCGTAGGAAGAATTGGTATAGGTAGAATAGAAACAGGAACAATCAAAGCAGGCAAGGAAATGGTTCTTACAAACCACCATGACTTATCACTCAAAGAGAAAGTAAAAATCAATACACTCTATGAATTCGAAGGCCTAGAAAAGAAACCAGCAGCCGAGAAAAAATTCGGATCTATAGTTGCAGTATCAGGTATAGAAGATCTCAAGATAGGAGATACACTTTGCGATGTAGAAGATCCAACTCCACTTGAGTTCCAGAAAATTTCAGAACCAACTATCTCTATGAATTTCATGGTTAATGATTCTCCACTTGCTGGCCAAGAAGGAAAGTTCCTCACAAGTCGTCATATCAGAGATAGATTATTTAGAGAACTTAATACAGATGTATCACTTCGTGTGGAAGAAACAGACACAGCTGATTCATTCAAGGTATCAGGCAGGGGCGAGCTCCACCTTTCTATTCTTATAGAATCAATGAGACGTGAAGGTTATGAATTTGCAGTTTCTAAGGCAGAAGTAATTTTCAAAACTGATGAGAATGGAAAGAAACTTGAACCAATGGAAACATGTTATGTAGATGTTCCAGAAGAATTTTCTGGTGTAATAATACAGAAGTTAACTCAGAGAAAAGGAGTTCTTGTTGGAACAACAAGAGGTTCTAATGGTTATTCAAGATTAGAATTTAGTATTCCATCTCGTGGTCTTATTGGTTATCGTGGTGAGTTCTTAACAGATACTAAGGGAACAGGAATCATGAACACACTATTTGATAAATATGGTCCTTACCTTGGTGATATATCTTATAGACAACTTGGATCACTCATTGCATATGAAGCAGGAACAGCAGTTGCTTATGGACTTTTCGCAGCACAAGAAAGAGGACTCTTGTTCATAGGACCAGGTGAAAAAGTTTATGCAGGAATGGTTGTAGGACAAAATCCTCGTTCAGAAGACATAGAAGTTAATGTATGCAAAACAAAAAAATTAACTAACACAAGAGCATCAGGTTCAGATGAAGCATTAAAACTTGTTCCTAAAAAGCAAATGAGCCTTGAACAATGTCTCGAATTTATAGATACTGATGAGCTTCTTGAAATCACACCAGAAAATTTAAGAATACGCAAGAAAATTCTCGACTCAACCAAAAGAAAACGCAGCAACATGGGGAAATAGAAATGGAAACACATGATAAATACATATCGCCACTAGGCACAAGATATGCATCACATGAGATGAGCTACCTTTTTAGTGAAGAAAAAAAGTTCAAAACTTGGCGCCTTTTATGGATTTCTCTTGCTAGGGCAGAACGTAAACTTGGCCTTCCTATAACAGAAGAACAAATTGCAGATCTTGAAAAGTATAAAGACGATATAAATTTTGAAGAAGCTGGAAAGAAAGAAGCAGAAGTTCGTCATGATGTAATGAGTCATGTATATGCATACGGTCTTCAGGCGACTAAGGCTGCTGGAATAATTCATCTTGGTGCAACTTCATGCTACGTGGGCGACAACACAGAACTTATATTGATGAAAGAAGCGCTCCTCCTAATTCAGACCAAGTTGCTTAACGTGATTAATCTTCTTGCAACATTTGCAGGCAAATACAAATCAGTCCCAACACTTGGCTACACCCACTTTCAACCAGCTCAACCAACAACTATAGGTAAGCGTGCCTCACTTTGGCTCTATGATATTTACAACGACTACCTCGACCTAAGTTATGTAATAGACACAATGAAGTTTCTTGGTTCTAAAGGAACAACAGGAACTCAAGCTTCATTCGTAGAATTATTTTCTAAGGATGGCAAGTTAACAAAAGAAGTAGATGATGCTTGCAAGAAGATAGATGAACTCATCGCAGAAGATTTTGGATTTGATAAAAATTCTATAGTGAAAGTTTCAGGTCAAACTTATAGCCGCAAGGAAGATTTTAAAGTTTTATCTGTTCTATCACAGATTGCACAGAGCGCTCATAAATTTTCTAACGACATAAGATTACTTGCACACTTGAAAGAAATAGAAGAACCATTTGAGAAAAATCAGATTGGTTCATCAGCAATGCCTTACAAGAGAAATCCTATGAGATGCGAGAGGATGGCATCACTTGCAAATTACGTATGTGTAAGTCTGTCAAATGCATCTATAACAAGTAGCACGCAGTGGCTTGAGAGAACTCTTGACGACAGCGCCAACAAGAGAATTTCTATTCCAGAATGTTTTATGGCAGTAGATGGAATATTAAATTTATATATTAATATATGCGATGGACTTGTTGTTAATGAAGGTATGGTTAAGAAACATCTTGATGATGAATTACCATTTATGATGACAGAAAATATTATGATGAAGGAAGTAGAAAATGGTGCTAGCAGACAAGAAGTTCATGAAATTATTAGAAAACTTTCTATGGAAGCAGGAAAGAATGTTAAGGAAGGAAGGGAAAACAATTTACTTGATCTTATAGATAAGGATCCTAACCTTCATATAAATAAGGCAGAACTTGAAAAATTAAAAGATGGAACACTCTACATAGGACGAGCAGAACACCAAGTAGATGATTTACTTAATGAAACTATAAAGCCACTACTAGATAAGAATAAAAATAAACTAGGATTAAAAAGCAATATATCAGTATAAATAATAAGTTTAAGGAGTATATATGTCACAAACTAAATTTCAAAAAGCCAACAAGGGAATGACCATACTTACAAGAATTATTTCAGGCATTGCTTTAGCATACATATTTGCCATGTTAATTCTTATGGTCTATCTTGCAATAACTGGTGGTCCAGATAATGCTCTTGTCGCTTCTATTGTAGGACTCTTCGTAGGATCTACAGTTATTTATGCAATACTTATGTACTTCCATGATAAGAAGCAAGAAAAGTTGAAAGAAGAAAAAAAGCACAAAAACAAATTGCACAAGAATAAATAATTCACACAAGTGAAATTACAAGAAAGATATAAGTTATTAAAGAGTTAAGGAGAGTTTATGGTTAAAGCAATAGTAGGCGCAAACTGGGGTGATGAAGGCAAAGGAAAAATCACAGATGCACTTGCAGAACAATCAGATATAGTGGTTCGTTTCCAAGGTGGTGCCAATGCAGGTCACACAATAATTAATAATTATGGACGTTTTGCATTACATATGATGCCAAGTGGAATTTTTAGTAAGGAAGTAACTTGCGTTGTAGCTAATGGAGTTGCTCTAGAAATTCCTCAATTTATTTCAGAATATGAAGAAGTAAAAAAGGCAATAGGCAGAGACCCAAAAGTTTTAGTATCTGATAGAGCACATGTTGTTATGCCATATCATAAAAATTTTGATGCATATGAAGAAGAGCGTCGCGCAGGTGGAGCCTTTGGTTCTACTAAGTCGGGCATTGCACCTGTTTATTCAGACAAATATTCTAAAATAGGATTTCAGGCTTGCGAACTTTATGATAAAGATGCCTTGGCAGAAAAATTAAAAACCATACTTCCTATAAAAAATACTCTTCTTAAACATTTATATAATAAACCAGAAATTAATTTAGAAGAAACACTTAATACACTTCTTGAATATGGAAAGATGATAAAGCCTTTCCTATGTGATACATCTAAATTTTTAAGAGATGCAATTAAACAAAACAAAACTATACTTCTTGAAGGTCAACTTGGAACTATGAAAGATGTAGAGCATGGAATTTATCCTATGGTTACAAGTTCATCAACTCTTGCAGGTTATGGTGCAACAGGTGCAGGAATTCCACCATATGAAATAAAACAAATCATTGCAGTAAGTAAGGCATATTCATCTGCAGTTGGCGCAGGAGATTTCGTTTCAGAAATATTTGGTGATGAAGCAGAAGAATTAAGAAAGAGAGGCGGCGACAAGGGCGAGTATGGTGCCAAGACTGGAAGACCAAGAAGAGTTGGCTGGTATGACTGCGTTGCATCAAAGTTTGGTGCAAAACTTCAAGGAGCAACTGATGTAGCACTTACTGTTCTTGATCCACTTGGTTATCTTGATGAAATAAAAGTATGTGTTGGTTATGAAATAGATGGAAAAGTTACAACAGAATTTCCAGCAACTCCAGACCTTCATAAAGCAAAACCGGTTTATGAAACACTTAAAGGCTGGAAGTGCGACATAAGAGGAATAAAAAAATATGAAGAGCTTCCTAAGGAAACAAGAGACTATATAGAATTTATTGAAAAACATATTGAAACACCTATCACAATGGTATCTAACGGCCCAGAAAGAGAAGCGCTCATTCATAGAAAATAATTGTACACAAATAAATTTGAAATTACACTAAGAAAAAATTATCACAATAAGTAATTTGTAAATAAAGGAGATACTTAAAATGTCAGGCCATAGTAGATTTAATAATATAAAACATAAGAAGGCTAAGGCAGATGCTGCCAAAGGTAAAATTTTTACTATCATAGGTCATGAACTTGCAATTGCAGTAAAACAGGGCGGTCCAGATCCAGCAAGCAATTCAAAACTTGCAGCTGTTATTGCCAAGGCAAAACAAAACAACATGCCTAACGATACAATAGAGAAGGGAATAAAGAAAGCTGCAGGAAGTGTAGATGCAGTTAATTTTGAAGAATTAATTTATGAAGGTTACGGCGTTGGCGGCGTTGCGATAATTGTTTCTGCTCTTACAGATAATAAAAATAGAACAGCATCAGATGTACGTAGTGCATTTACAAAAGGAAACGGCAACCTTGGAACATCAGGAAGTGTATCATTTATGTTTGAAGATAAGGGGCAAATAATTGTTGATAAGGAAGAATGCGATTTATCATCTGATGACCTTATGATGTTTGCACTTGATAATGGCGCAGATGATTTTAATGAAGAAGATGATGTTTACGAAATATTATCTTCTCCAGATGCATTTGCCTCACTTAGAGAGAAGTTAGAATTAAAAAAAGTTCCTATGCTTGAAGCAGATGTTAACAAGATTCCATCAACCTGGGTTTCAGTAACTGATCCAGAGCTTGTAAAACAGCTTACAAGGACTATAGATTTGCTTGATGAATGTGAAGATGTTAAGAAAGTCTATACAAATTGGGAAGAACAAGAGTGATTAATACTCGTTTAATATAAAATTTATAGTATTTAAAAAGAGGAAATTATGATTAAGATAATTGAAAGGGATGGCACAATAAAGGAATTAGAAAAAACAGATCAATATGCTATTGATACGATGAGACATACCCTAAGCCATGTCCTTGCACAATCAATTAAGAAGTTTTATCCAAATGCAAAACTTGCAATAGGTCCAAGCGTTGAGAATGGATTCTATTACGATATAGATTTTGGTGATGATGTTTTAACAGAAAATGATTTTGAAAAGCTTGAAGCAGAGATGAAGAACATCATTAAGGAAAATTATAAAGTAGAAAGATATACTCTTCCAAGAGCCGAGGCAATAAAATATTTTGAAGATAGAAATGAAACATATAAAGTAGAATTAGTAAAGGACCTCCCAGAATCAGAAAAAGTTTATTTTGCAAAACAAGGTGACTTTGTTGATTTATGTGGTGGTGCGCACCTTTGTTATACAGGACTTTGTAAGGCATTTAAAATTACATCACTTGCTGGTGCATACTGGAGAGGTGATGAGAAGAACAAAATGCTTACAAGAGTTTATGGCACAGGTTTCTTTACAAGTGAAGAATTACAAAACTACTTAACAATGCTTGAAGAAGCCAAGAAGCGTGACCATAGAAAACTTGGAAAGGAACTTGGACTCTTCCTTATGGATGAAGCTGGACCAGGTTTCCCATTCTACCTACCTAATGGAACAATACTTAGAAATACAATTTTAGATTATTGGAGAGTTATTCACCACAGAGCAGGTTATGATGAAATTTTAACGCCAGTAATTTTATCAAGAAAACTTTGGGAACAGTCAGGTCACTGGGACCATTACAAGGAAAACATGTATACAACAATAATTGATGGTGAAGATTTTGCAATCAAGCCTATGAACTGTCCAGGATCAATTTTAGTTTATAGATCACAGCCTCACTCATATAGAGAACTTCCAGTTAGACTTTCAGAGCCAGGACTTGTTCACCGTCATGAAAAAAGTGGACAACTCCATGGCCTTATGAGAGTTCGTGAATTTACTCAAGATGATTCTCATATGTTCATAGGTGACTTCCAGATAGAAAAAGTTATAACAGATAGAATTAAATTAATAGATGACGTATATAAACAATTCGGTTTTGAATATACTATGGAACTATCTACTCGTCCAGAAGATTCTATGGGAACTGATGAAGAGTGGGAACAGGCAGAGGCAGGACTTAAAGCAGCACTTGATTCTATAGGTGCTACATATAAATTAAATCCTGGTGATGGTGCATTCTATGGACCTAAGATAGACTTCCATCTTAAAGATTGTATAGGAAGAACATGGCAATGCGGAACTATACAACTTGACTTCCAACTCCCACAAAGATTTGACCTTGAGTATATAGGATCAGACGGAGCACCACATAGACCTATCATGATACACTCTGTATGTTTTGGAAGCATAGAAAGATTTATAGGAATGCTTATAGAACATTATGAAGGAGCCTTCCCACTATGGCTTGCACCAGTTCAAGCAGTAGTAATTCCTATATCAGATAAGACACTTGATTATGCAAATGCCGTAGCAGAAAAACTTCTTGATGAAGGCTTTAGAGTAAATGTTGACGACAGAGCAGAAAAGATGGGATATAAGATTAGAGAAGCACAGCTTAAGAAAATTCCATACATGCTAGTTGTAGGACCAAATGAAGCAGCAGAAAATAAAATTTCTGTCCGCACAAGAAAAGAAGGCGACGTAGGCGCAAAGTCAATAGATGAACTTATAAAAACAATGCACGAAGAAATAAAAAGCAAGAGGTAAACATAATAAAGCAAACATTTGACATTATAAGGAGATTATATGAAAAAGTTTTTACCAGCATTATTAATTACAAGCTTGTTACTAGCTCATGTAGCATATGCAACATCACAAAATCTTGGTGAGTGGTTTTACTTTTCTATGACAGTAGAAGAAGCTGCAGAAACAGACCCAGTAGAGCAAGGTGATAATACATATGAGCAAGGTAATTTGAAAGACGAAACAGAACAAGCAGTTATATTTAAAGATTTTAGAGAAGGTATAGGATATAGAGATAAATACGGCGTTCAGAAGAAGGGCGGCTGGTTTTGGATCGATAAATACGGCGATAACACTATGCAATGCTACTATTTCGACAAGTATGGTTTCCTTGTTACAGATGATGAAATAGATGGGCATAGAGTTAATGACGAAGGACAACGTATCAAGAACAATAGCGAAAATGACGAAATAGAACTTAAAGAATTTACTCTCGCAGGTCCTGGCGCTGCTGATCCATTTGCCTTACAATTATATGACGAGCAAATTTTTGGTGAAAATTCTCAAAGCTCAGCAGGCGAGTTATTTTCTCATGTATATGCAACTACATCTGTGGCATATAGAGAAGCAACAGTTTCAAATGCTAATAAAGTAACAGTTGATGAATTAGATAAGGATGGAAACCCAGTTGTTAAGGCAGATGATGAAGATACCAATGTAACATCTAATGGTTCAATAATTGCTGGTGGCATGGGAGTTGGTGGTCCTGTCCCTATGCAAGGAGCAGATACAATAACTCAGAATGGTTCTATCATCGCAGGTGACAACTCAGTTATAAAATATTAAGGATAATTATGAGTAAGACATATGACTTAATTATAATTGGTTCAGGTCCAGCAGGACTTAATGCAGGAATATATGCTAAGCGTGCATGCTTAGATACTATTCTTTTTGAAACAATAGAAACATCAGGCGGGCAGATAACTCAAACTTATGAAGTTGATAATTACATGGGCCTTCCTAAAATTAATGGATTTGATCTTTCACAAAAATTTAGAGACCATGCAAAATCTCTTGATCTTGAAATTGTAAATGCCAAGATTACTTCAATAGAACAAATTAGAGATAGAGTTAAGTTAGTAAAAACTAAAGACACAACCTATCTTGCTAAGGCCGTAATTCTTGCAACAGGTGCTTACCCAGCAAAACTTGGAATAGAAGGTGAAGATGAATTTAGAGGTAAGGGAGTATCTTATTGTGCAACATGCGATGGAGCTTTTTTCAAGGGCAAGACTGTCTGTGTATTTGGTGGAGGTGATGTAGCACTTGAAGATGCAATCTTCTTATCTAAGATGGCAACTAAGGTTTATCTAATCCATAGAAGAGATGAACTTAGAGGAAGTCAAATTCTTCAAAACGAAGCTAAGGCTTGTGACAACATAGATATATTATGGAGTTATGCCCCAGTATCAATCAATGGTAATGGTAAGATAGAATATGTAACAATTAAAAATCTTAAAGATAATAAAGATTATAGACTAGATGTAGATGGAGTATTCGTTGCAATAGGAACTAAGGCAGAAAGTTCTCTTCTTGATGGCAAGGTAGAAATGAAGAAGAACAGAATAGTTGCCGATGAAACTTGCAAGACAAGTGTTCCTGGAATATTTGCGGCAGGAGACGTAAGAACAAAACAACTCCGTCAAGTTATAACAGCAGCAGCCGATGGCGCCAATGCTGTAACATCAGTTTTACATTATTTATCAGATTTAGAACAGAAAAAATAATTTTATAGGAGAACCGTTATGAAGAAGAATATTTTCCTATTAATTATTATCACTATATTAATTTCTACGATATCTCATGCTGCTGTAATTATTCAGAGCGAAGCAGTTCGCGCGGCATCTGAAACATATAAGAACGAATTGTCTGATGCAATTAATTCTTCTTATGCTGTAACGGAACTTCCTAATGGAGAACATGACGGAAAATTCTATGGAGTAGTTACTTATGGTTCCTATCCTCAGGTACATGGACAAGAATCTAAAACTCCTATTGAATGGTATATATTAGAAAAGAGAAATGATACTGCAATTCTCATGGCTAAGCACGTTCTAGATTCTCATGTATACGGTAAGTCAGAACAATACAATACATGGAATAATTCAAGAATTAAGAAGTGGCTTGATACAAGTTTTTTTAATACAGCATTTACAACATATGAAGCAGATTACATCATACAAAATCCATATAGAAATACTGGAAGAATTTTCTTCCTTACAGAAAATGAAGCTAAATATTATTTTGGCGGAGTAAAATCCAATCTTTCTATTGCATCACCTACAGATAAAGTTTCTAAGGAAAATTATAGCGGTGGATACAAGTACTGGCTTGAAGATGAACTAAATCACGAATGGACACCTAATATTTCAGGAAATATTTTAAGTGGTATAAAATATGCTTCACCAGATTCAAAACTTGGCGTACGCCCTTGTATAATTGTTCGCTATACAATTAATGAAACACTTAAGGCACTCGTTGTTCCAGAAGCGCCTATGACAAATGTTGACAATAATATAAACTACAATTCAATTTCAAATTATTCATCTCCAGGAATAGTTCCTGTACAAGAAACTGTTCAGGCTATAGCACCTATGTATGAAAACGACAGAGTTAGCGTAAATTATAATTTTACTACTGATGATGATAATGGAAACAGCAAGACTTTCATTATTAAGATTCAACTTCCTGTATTTACAGGAGGAGATGCCAACATGACTGCAATTATGAATACATTAGTAAATACAACTGCATTTGAAATAATAAAAGCTTGTGCTACAGATTATATAGACGATAGAATTAAGTCAGCTAAGAAACAACTTACAGTAATGCCTAAGCCACTAACTAATCTTGGGGCTAATATATATTCTATTCAATTTAATATAGGTTCCGACAAAATTTGCACAATAGATTTTGATCTTAAGAATGGAACTTGCTATACAGAAGATTAATTATGATTATTAAGAAATGTGATTTGGAATATGTATGCGGAACTACATCTAAGATTCCATCAACTAGCAAGAATGAATATGTTTTATGTGGAAGGTCCAATGTAGGAAAGTCATCTTTCATTAATGCATTTATTAATAGAAAAAATTATGCAAGAGTATCTAATACTCCAGGAAAGACAAGAACAATCAATTATTATAATATTAATGATGAGTTCTACCTAGTTGATCTTCCAGGGTACGGATTTGCATCACAAAGTCATACAGACCAGAATGAGTGGAAGAAATTAATTGATAAATATTTTGAAACAAGTAAGGACATAAATGAGATAATTTTACTATGTGATATACGTATAGAGCCGACAGATAAGGATGTTCAGATGTTTTCTTTCATACTTGATGTGACAGGGTATGAACCTATAGTCATAGCAACAAAACTAGATAAGATTAAGAAGACTCAAGTAAGTAAGAACATAGAAATTATAAGAAATAAACTTAATGCATCTAGTGAGTGCACTATAATTCCTTATAGTTCTGAAACCAAGGAAGGGCTTGAAGAAATACAGAAATACTTTGAATAATTAAGTAAAGAGGTGTGTTATGAAAATTTTTAAGAGAGTTCTAATTGCAATAATAATTATTTTCCTAGTTTGGTTTTTTGGACTTAGAACCAAGGAATTAGTTATTACTTATGATGGAGTAGAAGACCAAGTTAATGGTGCTGTGTTTAATACATATGGTAGCGGCGCTTTAAAATCTGTTAAGATGGCAGCAAGAAGCACTGCAGCTCCACTTGCTGCTGCCAATATGATGTCTACGGATGCATTATATGATGAAGCTATAATGGAAGAGGCAGATTCTATAGATGGTCAATCAGAAGAAAGATATAGAGAAAATAAATTTTACAGAGTAGATACTGGTTCATTTGAAAATATGATTAAGGACCTTGATGATAAGATTAAGGAACTTAAGGGAACAATTAAAATCAATGAACAAAATTCCAATAGAAGAAGAGAATATGATACAGACTTCTATCCAAGATTTCAGAATATAGAATTTACTGTTGATAATAAAACAGAAGACCTAGATTCTATAGAAACAATTTTTAAGAAGTACGGCAATATTAGAGTTTCTAATTCCAATAAGTCATCAATAGAGCAAGAATTAACTAATTATCAGCAACAACTTAAGGAGATGGAAGAAGCAAGAAAAGCTCTCCAAGAATCTAAGGATAGAGATTGGATAGCAAGACGTGATTCAGAACTTGCTAAGGAAAGTGAGAGAATTAAGAATCAGATAGAAAATGCCAAAAAGCAAAGTACATATATTACATATACTATAAATGTATATGAAGTTATAAAATTTAGAGTTAATGCTATAAAATATTGGTACACCAATAATTACAGTCTTCAAAATGCAATTAGAGAAGTTCTCCCTGATATGGTTAAGATATTCGGTGTCCTTATACCTATAGCAGTAATATTTATAGTTTTATTAATGGCAGTCCTCACTATAATTAGAAAAGCAAGGAAGAAAGCTTTTGAAGAAAAATTAAAAATGATCAAGGAAGTATATAATTCAGATATACATTTTGATATAAAAATGTAATAAGGAATGAGATTTATGAAGATAACAAAATTATTATTAATAACACTTCTTGTAATATCTATTGCAGGTTGTGGAAGTAATTCTACTAGCACAGCAAGCGGTGAATTAAGTTCTGATGCAGGAAGTATAGAACAAACCGATTATGCCATATCTGAGTATCCAGGTTTTGGCAATGTATTTATTCACATATCAATAAGTGATTTTAATAATCAAGGATTTGAACTTGGCGATAGTGTTAATATAGAATTTTCTAATGGAGCTACTTATTTTGACATTCCATATTACAATGGTTACTATGCCAAGGCTGGTAATGTTGCCCTTGTAGCATATCCAGGAACTGATTACATAATTGCAGCTATATGTAACGGTGGATCACTTTGGGAGCAAGCTGGATTAGACGAAGGTGTAAGAGTTAAAATTTCATTATCAGAAAAGAAGAAATATTTAGTAATTCAAAATGCTCTAGACTTATATGAGTTCCAAAATAAAAAAGTGATAGATCCTAGGGCGCTTATAAGAAAAGTAAAAACAGGCAATTTGAAGGATAATATATTATATAGAGGACTATCACCTCTTGATGTAAAAAACGTTGATAAATATGAAAAATCTGTAGATGATTTAATTGAAGAAGCAGGTATAAAATTCATTATTAACCTTGCAGATACGAAAGAAGAGGCCGCAGAAAAAATTGAAAGCGGTCTTACAGATACAAGTTATTATAAAAAATTATTTGATGATGGCAAAGTTGCTAACATAAGACTTGATATGAATTATAAATCTGATGCATTTGCTGATAAGGTAGTTGAAGTTCTTAAAGCAATTGCATATAATGAAGGTCCTTATTATATACACTGCACTGAAGGAAAAGACAGATCAGGTTTCGTATGCATGATTATTGATTGTCTTGTTGCAGCAAATTATGAAGAGATCTGTGATGACTACATGAAATCTTATGAATATAATTTTAATATTACAAAAGATGATACTCCAGGTAAATATGAAATTATAAGAGGCGAGACCATAAATGATATGCTTAGATACATCTCAGGTCCAGACCTTAAAAATATTCCACTCGATGGAATCGATTTAGTAAATGTTGCAGGCAGATACTGCGACGCTCACGGCATGACTCTAGAAGACTCTGACGCCTTTTATGCAAAACTCACAAGAGAGTAAATTTGACAGTGGATTATTCGGGATCAAAGTTAAAAATTTTTAGTAAATATATCTCAAAACATAAGGCAGCATTTGCTATAGATATGCTGCTTTCTTTGCTTGTTGCAATAATTGACCTAGCTTTCCCTATGGTTTCAAGATGGACTATGCAGTCCCTCCTTCCACAAGGAATTTATAAAACTTTTTTTGCTGTAATGACTATACTTCTTGTAGCATATTTACTAAAAGCATATTTCCAATATCTTGTTACAGTAATAGGTCATCGCATGGGAACCTTAGTTGAAGCAGATATGAGAAAAGATGCATTTGCCCATATAGAAGAACTTTCTTTTAGTTACTTTGATAAAAATAGAACGGGTATACTTCTTTCTAGAATAACCAATGACCTTTTTGAAATAGTCGAATTATCACACCACTGTCCAGAATATTTTGTAACTTGCGTCTTTACCCTACTTGGTGCAGTTATCATTTTATTTAGAATAAATGTTCTTCTTACTCTTGTAATAGTCGTTGTCATCCCTATAAGCATAGTTTATTGCAATCTAAAAAGAAAAGAGATGAAAGATGCCAACATAGAAGTTAAGGAAAAAATTGGCAATATAAATGCAGCAATAGAAAGTGAAATTTCAGGTATTAGAGTTACTAAGGCATTTGCCAACGAAGATATTGCCAAGGAAAAATTCAACATTGCCAATGAAAAATTTAAGCAGAGTAAGGTTTCATATTATAAAGCTATGGGCAAATTCAATGCAGGAGTTGAGTGCACAGTTGGCGTTCTTCAAGTTGTAATAATTGCCCTCGGCGGCTATCTAATTATGAAGGGCGAGATGAATTACATTGACCTTCTTACTTTTTCTCTCTATATCACAACCTTCGTTTCACCAATTAGAAAACTAACTCAGTTCATGGAAATTTATGCACAAGGTATGGCAGGATTTGACCGCTTTGTAGAACTCATGAATACCAAGGATGACATAGTAGAAAAGGATAATGCTGTAGAAATAAAAGATGTGAAAGGAAATATCATATATAAGGATGTTTCGTTCCATTATAATAAAGATGAGGCAGTTCTCGACCATGTAAATCTTGATATTAAAGCTGGTGAGACACTTGCACTTGTCGGTGCAACAGGTGGCGGTAAGACAACAATAAGTCAGCTCCTTCCTAGATTTTATGATGTGACTGGCGGTGCAATCACAATAGATGGAATTGATATTAGAGATATTAAAAAAACTAGTCTTAGAAAGAACATAGGAATAATTCAACAAGACGTCTTCCTTTTTGCAGGAACTATAAGAGAAAATATAAAATTTGGAAACCAAGCTGCAACAGATGATGAAATATTTGAAGCAGCAAGAAAAGCCAAAATCTTAGATGAGATTATGTCTATGAAAAATGGTTTTGATACTTATGTAGGAGAGCGTGGTGTTGCACTAAGTGGTGGCCAAAAACAAAGAATTTCAATTGCAAGAATTTTCTTAAAAAATCCTCCTATACTAATTTTAGATGAAGCAACATCTGCCTTAGATACGGTTACGGAATATATGATACAACAAAGTTTAAATGAACTTGCTAAGGGAAAGACAACTATAATTATTGCTCACCGCCTTTCAACAATTAGAGGCGCAGATAAGATTGCAGTAGTAGAAGGTGGCAAGATTTCAGAATATGGCAGTCGCGATGAGCTGCTTTCAAAAAATGGCAAGTATGCAAAATTCGAACAAATGCAATCTATGTTTTAGTTTGCGTTTTAAGAAATTAAATAAGTAATATACAAAAAACAAAAATTGTTAATATAAATTGTAGATAATAACTAGATATAATTAAAGTAGATAAAAAATTTCAAAGTGTTATAATAAATGTATGGAAAGCACGATAGAACAAATATCTAAGGTAATCGAATCAAGTGACAACATAGTATTTTTTGGCGGCGCAGGTCTAAGCACAGAATCTGGAATCCCAGATTTTAGATCTGTTGATGGTTTATATAATCAGCAATACGACTACCCACCTGAGCAAATACTTTCTTATTCGTTTTTTAAAGCAAACCCTGAAGTGTTTTTTAGATTCTGCCGTGAAAAATGTTTAAAGCCTATACTAAATGCAAAACCAAATCCGGCTCACCTTGCTCTTGCAAAACTTGAACAGATGGGAAAATTAAAAGCCATAGTAACACAAAACATTGATGGCCTTCACCAAGCAGCAGGTTCTAAAGAAGTTTTAGAAATTCATGGAACACTTCATTCACATACATGCGTTGACTGTGGAAAGAAATATACACTAGATGATGTTTTAAAAACAGAAGGTATCCCGCACTGCACTTGCGGCGGAATTATAAGACCAGACATAGTTATGTATGAAGAAGGACTAGACAGCAGTCTTCTTGAAAAATCAATTTTGTATATAAGCAAGGCCGACTGCTTAATTGTTTCTGGTTCTTCACTTGTTGTCCAGCCAGCAGCTTCACTTATAAATTATTATAGAGGAAATAAATTAATATTAATTAATAAAGATCCACTACCTGCAGAACAATATGCTAATTATTATATTCATGGCAAGGCCGGAGAAATATTTGAACAGATAATGAAATATGTAGACAAAAATTAAATTGTGTAAACTAAATTCATTTTAATGAACGCATATAATAAAACAATCACAAAATTTAATCTACAATAAATTTATGTGATATAATATATTTGTAATTCTTAGGAGGAATTATGATTAAGAACAAAAAATCTTTTATAACAATTCTTGCGATTATATCTATGCTTATTGCACACACCATAGGACATACATCATTTGCCTATGCAGACTCGCTTTCAGATGATGTTTTTATAATCTCAAATCCTGTAACAAATGCACAAGTTGCGACAGATAGAAATGGCAAGATTTTAGTTAAGAGCATTGATGCCAATAATGAGTATCTAAATACTATAAGGGATATTTTGACTGAAAAGGTGGCTTATATAATTAAGGCATATGAAGGTGAAGAAAAAGTAAGGATAACTAACACTTATGGCGAGGATACATTCTCATATCTAGAGCCAAGTCACCGCTATGAAGTATATGATCTTAATGGTAATAAGATAGATATTGTAGTAGATGAATTTGCCAATCTTTCAGCAGTTAAAGACAAGATAATTTATTCAACTTATGAAAAATCTTTCATTTATGATACTAAGACAGGAACAAGTTCAGAGCTTGGAGATTATAGAGCTGTTTCAAAATGTGGCAATGTAATTCTTGCATATAGTTATGATTCAGATAAGACAGGAATATTAGTACTTGATGATAACTTGAATCAGATTAAGAAGATTGATGGCTATTTATATTTTTATTCATCACGTATTGGCGATAAGGAAATTGAAAAGATAAGAAAACCTATAGGTAATGACCAATACGTATATAATTTCCTAACAGAAGATGGCGACATACTTCTTCCTAATGATATTGAAAATATGCCAAAATATGATTCTCAAGAAGTTATAGATTTAATATATGGAAATACTATTGTTAAGTATGACTTAATTAAAAAACAATATGTTTCATCTCCAAGTGAGATTAGTAATGAAGAAAAAAAGAAGATTATAGATAGAGAAGAACCTACTGACCAAGAAAATGAAGAGATGAAAGAAAAGATTAGGCAGTCGCTAAGCAAATATGAAGACGCATATGTCTACGAGAATACATATAATGATAAGAAGATTTATATAGCTAGTTATGATGGCCATTATGTAACTGCAACAGGAAGTGATGCAGACCAGACATATACCTATGATGACTATGTTCAGAAATACAATGTCTATGATAAGGACGGAAATTTATATGTAGAAGCAGTTGAAAACTTAATGACTTCACTTACAAATTATGGATATATAGGCGTTAATGGCATTATATATGATTTTGATATGAATGAAGTTATGAGATATCCTAAGACAGTAAATTTCACAGATGAAAATATAGATGGTAAAGTTTATTTCCTTGATAAGTGGACAGATAATTACGAAGTTAGAAAATCAATGACACTTTATGATGAAAAATTTGGAATCGTAAAAGCAGATATAGAAGATTTTGCTTATATGTCTAACAACGGACTAATATTTATGACTGATGACCAGTCAACTAAACTTTATAATAAGAATTTTGAATTAATAAAGGACCTAGGACTTAAAGCAAGAGTAAATTATAATTATACAGATTCTAAATATTGCTTAGTAGATATGAAGACAGGAAGATATATGGTAGTTAATAATGAAGGCGACATCCTAGTAAGTGGACTTAAATATATAGGACGTATGGAAGATGATTATATTGTATATCAGAATGGATTCAGGTATGGCATCATGGATTATAATGGAGTAGAAGTAATATCTTTATCAATATTTGACACAATTAAGGAAGATGCTAACCTAAGCGATTACAACAGCTACGATATTATAGAAGATTAAAATAATTGTTATAAAAGGAGATATATAAACAATGAAAAATTTTAAACATCTTATAGTTTTAACATTAATTATGTCACTTCTTGCATCACTTATTTCATGTGGTGCCAAGACTAAAACTGCAGATTCAGCTAGTGGGTCAGGCTCTGTTACTGAGGCTACTCAGCAGGCAAATGTAGAAAGCTCTACAGATATTGCTAATGCAGAACCTGTTATTAATTATCCTAGAGTTGATGGCTCTACAGCCAACATGCCTATGATGGCAATGATAAGATCTCACTACACAGGTGAATCACTTACAGAAGCAGAAAATAATACAGAAGTTACAACAACTGATTATTCTTGGAGAAACCTCCTTGATGGAAAATGCGACCTTCTTCTTGTTTATGAACCATCAAGTGAAACTAAGAAGATAATTGAGGAAAGCAATGTAAAACTTAAAGTTACACCTATAGGTGTTGATGCACTTGTTTTCCTTATGAATGAAAAAAATCCTATAAATAATTTCACAACTAAGGAACTTCAAGACATTTACAGTGGTAAAATTACAAATTGGAAAGACCTTGGCGGCGAGGATAAGAAAATTGAAGCATATCAGAGAGTTTTAAATAGTGGCTCACAAACACTTTTCTTAAATCTTCTTATGAAAGATGTAGAACCAGTTGATGCTCCAACAAAATATCGTATCCAAGGTATGGATGGTCTCGTTGAAGAAATTGCATCTTATAATGATGAAGCAAATGCACTAGGATATAGCGTTTTCTATTATGCCAAGAAGATGTATGCTGTTCCAGGCCTTAAACTTGCTTCAGTTGACGGCATTGAGCCAAATGACGAAACAATAGGTAAGGGCGAGTATCCATTCCTTAATGAATACTACCTCGTAATTAGAGAAGATGAGCCAGCAGACAGTGAAACAATGAAACTTTACAATTACATTTTAAGTGAAGCAGGTAGAAAAGACATCATAGAAGCAGGCTACATTCCAGTTCAAAAATAAAAAAATTTCCATTTAGGCAGATGTTAGTATAATTTAGAAAATGCCAGCATCTGCCAAAAGTGGATATTTTAGGGCAAAATCTAATATACAAATTCCCTAAAATGTACACTGAATATTACAGGGAAAAAACTTGACAAATAAAAATAAAAGGCGTATATTGAGAATAAATAAAGGAGAAGGAGAATGATCCCTCGGGAACGAAAACTTAATAACCTTTATAAAACTAAGACTACTAACTATGGTAGATGGGATAACTTGGGTCTTAGTAATCGAAAACATAATTATTATTATAACGAATTAAATTGGGCCAAAATTAATATGAACAACGCATGATCTGCGTTGTTTTTTGTTTTTATAGAACATTTTGGAGAGGAGGAAACCACTATGTTAGTAAGAGGAATGTTAAGAAGAGCGTTAGCTATATTTATTGTAGCTACAATGATCGTCTCTTCGCAGAGCTTCTATGTTCTAGCTCAAGGACTTAATGAGGCTAGCACAGAGGAAGCTGCTGGTGAAGAAAGCCTAGAGGGGCTTAAGAATGAAGAAGAAAGCGTTGAATTGGACGCAGAATCTTTAGAATCTGATGCAATTTCAGAAGATAAGGCAGAAAAGACCGAAGCCGAAGAAAAATCAGAAAATTTTGAGGAGAATAAGGAAGATTCTGCATTAGATGAATCTAAGGAAGAAGCTGTTTTAGAGCCTGGTAGTGATGAAGAAGAAGAGGAAAAGGCTCCAGCAGAAGAACCTGAAGATCCAGAAGACTATAACGAAGAGCCTAAGGAAGTTAAAGACGAAGTTGAAACAGACATTGAGGAAGAAAAGAAAGACTCTGAAAACAGTGAGGAAGAACTTGAACCAGCTAAGGAAGAAGTTATAGCTGAACCTGAAACAGATGCTGAAACTTCAATTGAAGAAACAACTGAAGAGACCGAAACCGAAGCAGAAACATCTGCCGAAATGATTCCAGAAGAAGTTGCTGAAACGGTTGAAGCAAAAAAAGCAGGTTTAATCCTCGGTATAAAATTTACTTATGACAGATTCTTATCTGGTGATAAGCGTGTTACAGTGACCTACAATAATTTGTTATGGGAACCTGTAGATGATATAGATGATCCAAATTCAATGTGGATAATAGATACTTCATACTCAAATCTCCCTCCAAGTACTAGACTTGTTTGTAACTTTGAAAAATTTGCAGACGGAACTTATTCTATAGAAGATTTTGACTATCCTACTTTTGTATCAAAAGGATATGGTTATGATGAAAATGGCAGATGTTGGGCTTATGAAGACTTATCAAGATTTGTAGAATATTATCCAATAATGGCACCAGGTGAAGTAACATGGTATGCTTTTGATGAAATAGAAATAAGTGATGTAGATAAAAGAAACTATGGCGAAGATTTCCATGAAAATTTTAGAAATCACTATCTTGATGACTGGTATTCTGGCGATATAACTAAAGGAGCTCCAGGAGGAATGACAGGACGACTTATTCTTGTTGTTGGTAATGGATTAACAGAATTAAACTCTGAAGCTGCATATTATATCCCACTTTATCTTAATCCAGAAGAAAGAGATGAGAGATTTAATAGAATAGTAGAAGATTTAAAATCAAGATTTGGTGATGATCTATATATTAGAGGCCTTGCAGGTGGTGTAGGAAGATTTAATACATTTAATACTTCAACAGTAGTTCAAGATGCTACAGCAGTCGCTTTCTTATTCCCAGATCAATATGAGTCTCTCATATTAACTGCGACAGGAAATCATAAATACTTCCTTGTATTTGGTTTTACATCAAGAGACGCAGGTAAAACTTATAGACTTGGTATAGATGAAAGATTGGGACATTTCACTAATGAAACAGGTATTGATGAAGAAGGATACTTTACATACACTTACCAAAGTAGAGAGACAGATATTATTGTTCCAACAGTAGAAAATCATAAAAATGGCATATCATTTAATACATCATTTAGGAATCCTGATACAGGTGGTACTGTTACGGCCTCAGAATCGAGTTTAATAAATTCACTTAATTCATGGCTGAAAACAAAAGGAAGTGCTTGGAACTCACAAACTTTTATGGCAGAATTTGGAGGTTCATTCTTCAATTTCAGATTTGACAATGCATCTCACCTTACTAAAACTGGAACTCTTGGCTTTGCACCAAAGGACTTATTTAATATAGTACCTCCAACCATCCAAAAATATAATGGGTCACATTACATATTTGATAAGTGGCTAGATGCAGATGGTAATGAAATAGCAGATATAAATGAATTTATATCAGCATTCATAGATAATCCAGCAGCACATGCAAATGCATATGCTTATGAAAAATTAATTGAAGAAAAAATTATATTTGACATGACAGATTTCACAGAAGACATGGGTACATATGAAGGCGATACAGAGTTTTATCTTGATGATACAAATTGGACCCCACCTACTATAAATTGCAATCCTGATTATTCATTTGTTGGCTGGTCTAAAGAAAAATATGCAACAGCACTTGTTAGTCTTGATGAAATAATAGCTGAAATTACAGAGTGGAAAGAAAATCCTGAAGGCAACAAAGTTTATTATCCAGTATTCCGTGGCAAGCCAATGCTTCGCTATACAGTAGATACAAGCAAGGGTACTGTATATGATATGCCTCATGGAAAGATGACATTTAAATATGACGAATATACATCAGATGAATTATTTGCAGCAAGACCAGAAATCAATGGTAACTTTGGATATAATTTCATAGGTTGGAATATCAATTCTCAATATGTAGAACTAGATGATGTAGCAAACATTATCGACACATGGGCATTTGACCCGGCAGAAGATCTTATCTTAGAAGCAGCATTTGAATCAGTTGGTACACTTACTCTTAACATAGACACAACTAAGATAGAAATAGCAGATGACCCAACAGGAGTTCAAGAAGCAAATCAAATTAAACTTGATGGCAAGACTACTATCTGGCCTGGCATCACATTTAACACAATAGATGACGACATAGTATTCCTTGGATTTGGTACAGGCGATGAACTTATAATACCTATAGATGAAATCGCTGATGAGTATCCAGGACTTATGAATCAAAATCAAGACTTAGTATATGACACAATTTATAGAAATAAAGCAAGATTTACCTTTAATACAACAGGTATAGATGGAAAGGGCAGCATAAGTGGAACATTATCATTTAAAGAAGACGAAGTATCTAGTATAACAGCACCTACAGTAACAGATAATAATGATTATGAATTCCTTGGCTGGACCAAGAATACATCTACTAATGAACTTATTAGTATAGATGATGCAATACTTGATTGGAACATACCAAATGATTACAGTTTGTATCCAGTATTTAAAACACTCTATAATGTAATCTATACTGTAAGAAGTTCAGATTCTAATAAAGCAACTGTAGACTTCACAGGTCTTACATATGAATTCAAGATGCCAAAACAAGCACTTACAAATACATCAGCAGTTGAAAATATAGTAAATTCTAAACCAGACAGTGCAATTACAAGAAATAAAGGCTATAAATTTACAGGTTGGAGTCTAAATGATGAAGCACTCACCGCATCTAACCTTGCAACAGCTATAAATACAGCAACAAGCGACATCAACATTTATGCAGAATTTGAATCACTTAGATTATTTACAGTAAATATTGATACAGGAAATTTCCATATTGCAGGCGATTCATTAACAACTCAGCTTATATATGATAGTGAAGATACATTTGCCCCTGGTATAAGTTTCACAAATACAATAAACAGCGGAAAGAAACTTCTTGGATTTGGAACAGGAACAACTGCAACAGTTGCAACAGATGGACTTAAAGATGCATTTGATGCTTGGAAGACAACACTTCCTATGGCAGATGTAGCATATAACGGAATACTTAGAAATATTTACAAAATTAATGTAATCAATGATACAAATTATTCTACAGAACCTGACAGAACATATAGAGAAAATAATAATGCATCAAGTGAAGTTATATCTATCACACCATTTATAGCAAAACAAGGTTATATGAATTCTGGATTTGCTCTTACAGAAGGCGGCACAGCACTTACAAGTGATGAATTAGATGATATGCTTAATCCTTGGATGTATGATAGTGATATTACACTTTATGCATTATATGAAGAAGACCCAAGCGTTATGAGAGCAAGATTTCACATTGATATTTCTAAATTAGATACAACACTTACAGATGGTAATGTTGAACTCTTTACAATATCTGACTTTGAAGCATTAATTAACGAATTAAAAGACGCACAACCAATAGGAAATAATATTGTATCTTGGATGCAAGATGGTGTAAAACTTACAAGCCTTGAAGATGCAGTATGGGACGGAACATCTACCACAGTAATTGAACCAGTATTTACAGTAAAACTAAGTCCAGCTCCAGCACGTGGTACTTCAGGTGGTGGCGGCGGTGGTAGTTCATCAAGTAGCAGTTCTGCAAGTTATAATGGTTCATATGGTGCAAAACCAACAGTTCAAAACTTCTCAATCACAGTTAAGTCAGCTCCTATATTTAGTAAAGCAGCAATGGATCCAGCAGAAACATCAAAATATACTACAACATCTTTAGTTACAACAAATTATTCTTGGGTAACTAATGATGGACATACTTGGTCACTTGTAGATTTAAATTCTAACACTAAATTTACAGATGGTTGGGCATATCTTGAATGTGCAGGCGACTATGGTTGGTATCACTTTGATAAGGAAGGTAATATGGTAGCTGGTTGGCTCAATGATAATGGTAATACATATTTCTTAGCACCTAAGGACAATAAACTTAATATGATACACGGTAAGATGGTTACAGGAACACATTTAATTGATGGCAGATTATATACATTTGATAGTAGCGGTAAGTTAGTATCAATGGAATAATACTTATTTGAAATTTTCCTCCCACTCCAGTAGTGGCAAAACCCGGTCCCTCGCCGGGTTTTGTATTTTGTTTCATATCTATTTTATCTTATCTTATCTTAAGTATAGTCAATCTAAAAAATATGCATTTGCTGAACACTAAATTATAGACATAATTTTCTTACTTATAAATTACATCAATAAGATGTATAATATATTTTATGAATTCAATGACCAAAGGAACCCCTTGGGTCCACATCTTAAAATTTTCAATGCCAGTCCTCCTTGGGCTCTTACTTCAACAATTATATAATACAGTTGATGCTATTGTAGTAGGAAGATTTGCGGGAGAAGCATCACTTTCTGCTGTCGGTACAACAGGAAGTTTTTCATATTTATTCCTTGCAATAGCAACTGGTTTTGCATCAGGCTGTGGAGTTGTAATTGCTCAATACTTTGGTGCAGAAAATGAAAAACAAGTAAAGCAAAGCGCAGGAACAGGCATATTATTTCTCATGGTTCTTGGAGTCGTATCATCCATCATAAGTATAGTAGTGTCAAGACCTGCATATTCACACCTTGTTCATGTTCCAGATGATTTCTTAGAACTAACCCTTGTATATTTTAGAATTTATTCGCTTGGATTAATTTTTCAATTTGGATACAATATTTTTTCAAGTGTTCTTCGAGCAATAGGAGATAGTGCTGCAACTTTATATTTTCTTCTAATCTCATCTGTTATAAATATAATTCTTGATATAATTTTTGTTGCAGGATTTAACTGGGGCGTTGCAGGTGCAGCTGTTGCAACAGTTATTTCTCAAGCTGCTTCATTTATTGCAGCATATTTTTATATGCGTATTAAGTATCCAATTTTTAGATTTACACTTTCTGATTATAAGTGGAACAATAAAATAATTATAAAAACTATCAAGATAGGCCTTCCTATGACTTTGCAACTTGCTGTAATTTCTATAGGACTTACTCTCATACAGAGAGCAGTTAATGAATTTGGCCAGGTAATGACTGCATCATTCACAGTTGGCCAGAGAATGGAAATGTATCTTAATCTTCCTTGCAATGCCTTCCAGACAACTCTTGCAACTTACACAGGACAAAATATAGGTGCAGGCAAGATAGATAGAGTAAAGAGCGGAGCAAAACAAACTGTTCTTATATCACTTATCATGACAGTTTTAATTTCTATTATTGTCTGGTTTTCCGCAGATATGATTATAGAATTATTTGGTCTTGGTCCAGAAGCTGCAAAATACTGCCTCGCGCATATTAGAGCAGTTGCTTTAATTAATATAGTGCTTTCAGTTTATGTTCCTATATTTGGCTTATTCCAAGGAGCAGGCTATAGCATACTTCCTATGGTTGTAGCAACATGTGCACTGTTCGTAAGAGTGAGTGTAACCTACTTACTTAGATATAGTCCCTTCCTTGGCCATACTATAGTTTGGTGGAATGGAATATTTGGATATGGCATAGGCTTTACAATTACTTGGTCTTTCTACCTAAGTGGTCTATGGAATAGAAATAGAAATATAAATCTAACAGATGATCTATAAGTTTAATCTGACAGAATAGCCATAAATATAGTCTAACAGACGATAATTATGGTATAATATAACCAATGTATATAGGATAGATGGTATCCTAAAAAAGGAGGTTTTATGACAGTCAATTTTGTTATCATAGGTATAGTTGTTCTATATCTTATTGGTATGCTCTTCATTGGATGGTATTCATCTAAGAATGTAAGTTCTAATGAAGACTTCATGGTTGCAGGTAGAAGACTAGGACCTGTTCTTATGGCAGGAACACTTGCTGCAACAGAAATCGGTGGAGGTTCTTCACTAGGTGTTGTTCAAAAAGGTATGAATCCAAGTTTTGGTCTTAACTCTGCTTGGTATATCATCGCAATGGGACTTGCATTTGTAGTTTTAACATTTATTGCACCTAAGCTTAGAAACTCTATGGTTAAAACAGTTCCAGAGTATTTCCGTCGTCGTTATGGAGAAGCTGCAGGAGCAATCACAGCACTCATCATGTTCGTTCCACTTATAGGTCTTACAGCAGGTCAGTTCATTGCATCAGCAGTTATTCTTTCTACTATGCTTGGAATTTCTTATCACGCAGCTGTTATCATTGTTGGTATCGTAGTAACAATTTATGCAGTTATGGGTGGTCTTTGGAGCGTTACACTTACTGACTTTGTTCAAGTTTTCCTTATAGTAATTGGTATGATTATTGCTGTTCCATTTGCACTTAATTATGCAGGTGGCTGGGAGAATGTTAAGGCAAATGTTGACCCATCTGCACTTAATATCATAGGACAAGGCAGCGGATATGGTATTAAATCTATAATCTCACTTACAATTATGTATATAGGTACATTTACTGTTGGACAAGAAGCAGTATCAAGATATTATGCAGCACGTGATGGAAAAGCTGCAGTTCAAGGTTCTATCCTTGCAGCAATAATAAATTTTGTATTTGCATTTATACCAGCAGTTCTTGGTGTAATCGTTCTTGCACTTGTTAACATGGGAAGATTTGATGCGAACCACTTTGCAGCAGTTGGTGCAAGATATGCACTTCCTGTTCTTGCAATAGAAGTTATGCCATCAGTTATCTGCGCACTTCTTTTTGCAGGAATTATATCTGCAACAATGTCTAGTGCTGACTCAGACTTACTTGGTGCAGGTTCAATATTTGCTAACGATTTATATAGAGCAATATTTAAGAAGGATGCAAGTGATAAGGAAGTTTTAAATTGCACACGTGGTATGATGGTAGTTGTTGGTGCACTTTCACTTGTTCTTGCTTACTTTAATAACAACGACATCATAAGTATACTTACATTTGCATTTACACTTCGTGCAGCTGGAACATTCTTCCCTTATGTTCTTGGACATTATTGGAAGGGTTCATCAACAGCAGGAACTATCGCTTCACTTATTGCAGGAACTATAGTTGTAGTAGGAATTGATACATTTAAGTGGACATTATTTGGTTACAAGTTTGAACAATCTATCGTTCCAGGTCTTGTAGTTGCATTTATCGCATTCATAGTATTCTCACTTATTTTCCCACCAAAAGAAAAAACT
The DNA here is from genome assembly GCA_946407765.1 of uncultured Lachnospiraceae bacterium. Taxonomy (GTDB): domain Bacteria; phylum Bacillota; class Clostridia; order Lachnospirales; family Lachnospiraceae; genus UBA3633. The sequence continues at coordinate 7,906 of CAMJPD010000005.1, read as the reverse complement.
ACAGAACTTAAACCAGAATAAAAATTTTATATATAAGTACACAAAGAGCCCCTAACTAGGGGCTCTTTTTATTTAGTTTGGTAATATGACATTTGCCTATATATTAGTCTTCAAAATCAAGATTGTGTTATAATACTGCAAGGAGTTTATATGAAGAAAACGAAGATTATATGTACGCTTGGGCCAAATGCTGATGATTATAATTTATTTTTAAAACTTGCAAGTTATATGGACGTAGCAAGATTTAATTTCTCTCATGGAGATTATGAAGAGCATAAAAAAAGATTAGATAATCTTGTAAAGATTAGGAAAGAAATAGGAAGACCTATTCCTGCACTACTTGATACTAAGGGTCCAGAGATAAGAACGGGAAAGCTTGAAGGTGGAAACAAAATTCTTCTTACCGAAGGTGATGAAATAATACTTACAACTAAGGAAGTAGTCGGAAATAGGAATAAAATTTATATAAATTATGACAATATAGTTAACGACATAAGAGAAGGAAATAAAATTTTAATAGATGATGGTCTTATTGAATTACAAGTTCTAAGGGTAAACGACTCGGAAATCTTGTGTAAAATCATATCAGGTGGCGAGCTTGGAGAAAAAAAGGGAGTTAATATTCCTAATGTAAAAATCAACCTCCCAGATCTTACCGATAAAGATATAGCAGATATTGAATTTGGAATAGAAGCTGGATTTGATATTGTTGCTGCAAGTTTTGTGCGTAATAGTAATTGTATAAAACAGATTAGAGACATAATTAAAAAACATAATTCTAAAATGTTCATTATAGCCAAGATAGAAAATCATGAAGGTCTATCTAATATAGATGAAATCATAGATGCAAGTGATGGAATCATGGTTGCAAGAGGAGATCTCGGTGTTGAAATTGACGCCACCCTTCTTCCTAAAATACAAAAGGACATTATCAAGAAGTGTAATGCCAAGGGCAAGGTAGTAATAACAGCAACTCAGATGCTTGATTCTATGATAAGAAATGTCCGCCCAACTCGTGCAGAAGTTAATGATGTTGCCAATGCAATTTACGACGGAACAGATGTTGTTATGCTTAGTGGAGAAACTGCCAATGGAAAGTATCCTCTTGAGGCAGTAAAATTAATGACTCAAATTTGCACAGCAACAGAAGAAGATATAAGTTATGCGGATAGAAGAGGAAAGCTATTCCAGACATTAATAAATCCAACAATAACTAATACTATAAGTAAAGAAGCAGTATACTGTGCAGAAAGTCTAAATGCTAGGGCCATAGTAACTCCAACAATTACAGGAAACACTGCAAGAGTCATAGCAAAATTTAAGCCAGTAGTTCCAATTTATGCACTATCTCCAGATGAATCAGTAGTTAGGCAAATGATGATTTATTTTGGGGTAACACCATTTTTTATGGAAAGAGATGAGGATAACGATAAGCTCCTTAAAAATTCTCTAGACCTCTTAACTAGCAAAAAGGTTTTATCAAAAGATGACTTAGTTGTTCTTGCTTTCAGATCTCATAATGACATAAATGATATGCATACTAATGCAATCAGAGTAGAAAAAATAAAATAACAAGTTATATTAAGCTCTATTAGATTCTATTAAGTCTTATTAAGTTTACCAGTTTTATTGCGGATTATATTTGCCTTCTGAATCTACATAATAACCATCAGGTGTGTAGCCGCCTCTAAGTAAACTTCCTTCTTCAATGAAATAATACCAAGTTCCATCAATCTGTTTCCAGCCAACAGCCATTCTTCCTTTTTCATCTTTATCTGACATATCGAAGAAATATTTATTTCCATCTGTTGCCACGACCCATCCTGTTACCATAATTCCATCATCATTAAAATAATATGTGTTGTAAGATTTTTTACCTGCATTATTTAGATAAGGTCCTGCTACAGCAGTTGTTTCTACAGCATAAAAACCATTCTTAGCAACATATGTTTGTCCTGGAATTTTTAATATATGTAAGATCCAATCTTTACTTGTTGGATTTTGAACCCATGCATACTCACCAAAATAAGTAACCTCATTAAATTTTTTTATTGAATGTGCATAATAAATAGGAGCAGTTGGCATCTGGCTACTAAGCGATGTGGTAGAACCACCACCACCGCCGCCACCGCCGCCGCCACCGCCGCCACCACCGCCGCCACCACCACCGCCGCCACCACCACCACCAGTCCAGTTAGCAAGTAGAACAGTATATTTTCCAATTGAGAATGGATCGCCTACATTATATGTATTTCCAAAACCATCAGTCCAATTTTCAAAAGTATATCCACTTCTTGTAAATGAACAAGATGGAAGATTGATAGTATCATTAAGACTTGCTTCTATGGGATTCATAGTTCCACTTCCGCCATTAGCAGCAAATGCTAATTTAACATAAGTGCTTGTAAAGTATCCTTTGCTTCCTGGTATATCACGTTTTGCATAAGTTCCATCAGTCTTACTACTTGTCCACTTAGTTTCATTTCCACCAAAAAGTTTTGTGCAACCAGTAAACATATCGCTAGTTCCAACACCTATGTCAGCACCAACAATAAAATCTTCTTTAACATATATAGTCATAAGATTTGAACAACCATGGAAGTAATCATACATACCACACCATGTAGAGCCATCGAATGGATGGTTTTTTCTGTATGGAACATATGTGGTATAATCAAGAACTATAAGTGATCTGCAGTTCATAAATAATTCGCTTTGGCGATAGACATCTCTAAAATTTTCAAAATTTCCAAATTTTATACTAGTAAGTGAATAACAGTCGCGGAACATGTTTTCTGCTTCAGTAACTTTAGATAAATCCCATGTTGATAAATCTAGTTCAACTATTTTATAGCACTCGCTGAATGTATAATTTAAAATGTCCATATTTTCAACTTTGAATCCACGCACATTTACTTCTTCTAGTTCATGGCACTGGTAAAACATACCGCGAATTTTTGTGACTTTGCTTACATTCTTGGTAGAAAAATCAATTTTTGTTTTTAGTTTGAAACAAGAATTAAACATTGATTCCATATTAGTAACATTACTTGTATTTACTTTTTCAAATCCTACTATCTCTTCAAGATTATGGCAGTAGTCAAACCAACTTGAAAGGTCTGCACCTGGAGTCAGATTATCTTCTATAACTACTTTAGTAATAGTTTTTCTTTTATTTTGTCCTGAAATAGTAGTGTAATCAGGTCCGTAAGTCCTTGGGCTGTCACCGCAGGTTCCTTGCCATGAATATGAGCCAGTAGGGGCAGATGCTGCAAAATGAATTACATTATTATTATCTATATACCAATATGCCCAGGTTCCATTAGCCTCAGCTAGTTTTGTATCTACGGTTTCTATTGCTTCAGATTCAGTTGCTATTTCAATATTATCTAGGTCATCAGTTTCTGGATTTTCAGATTCTTCGTCTACTTCACTATCAGTACTTATTCTGATTTCTGCTGTGGTTTCTTCTGCAGTTTCAGCATTTTCTGCTGTAGTCACATGCTCTGTCTCAGTCGCTGCTTCGCTTTCACTCTCTATTTCCGTTTCGGTCTCGGTCTCAGCCTCAGTTTCTACTTCGGTTTCTATCTCGGCTTCGGATTCTATCTCGGCCTCGGATTCGCTTTCACTCTCTAACTCCATCTCCGTTTCGGTTTCAGTCTCAGTCTCAATCTCTATTTCATCATCAACCTCTGCTTCGCCTTCATAATCAGCAGGATCTTCAGGTTCCTCCACAACTTCAGGTGAAGTTTCTTCCTCAGTCTCTGTGTCTTCTATGTTAGCATCTTCCTTGTTTTTTATTTCAGAAGTTTCATCAGAAGTAGCATTAGCATCACTAGAATTTTTAGTGCCTTTAGTATCTTCAGCATTTTTAGACTCTTCATCACTTTCAACACTTTCAGTGTCCTCAGTAATATTTATTTCATTGGTTTTAGCTTCGGCTTCTTTAATTTTTTCATCATTGGCCAGCGCTTCATCAATATTATCAATCGCATTTGGAATAGCATCATTAAGAGAACTTGCCATAGTCGTTCCAAATGTGTTTGCAATAAGCAAAGCAATGATGATAACCCATGCGGTGCGTTTCTTTATATTTTTAAACATTCATATTCCTCACAGAACATTAGATTATTGTTATCTTAAGTATAGTGCTTATACGAAATTTAGTCAATTTTTACTATCTAGAAAACCATAATTAATAAAATCTAATTAATGTAGTATAATATTATTTGTTTATATGATTGATAGTAGTATAGAAAAAATAAAAAATTTAGTTATAGACAAAAAAGCTCCATATGTCATTTCTATTGATGGACCATGCGCAGGAGGCAAATCAACTCTTGCAAGTAGATTGCAAGAAGAACTTAACTGCAATGTAGTTCACATGGATGATTTTTATCTGCCATTTGATAAGAGAGATAAGAACTGGATGAACATGACAGCAAGTCATATGGATTTTAATCAAGTTATAAATACGATTCTCCAGCCATATAAAGAAGAAGGAGAAGTTTGTTATATCCCATATGACTGCCACAGTGATAAGTTCATGCAAGAAGTTAATATAGATGTTGGTGAAATTTTAATTCTTGAAGGCTCATACTCATCACATCCAAAACTTAGCGACTATGTAGATATGAAAATTTTTATAGATATAGATGAAGATCTTCAATTAGAAAGACTTAAAAAGCGAAATCCAAACACCTATGATAAGTTTTTATCCATGTGGGTTCCATTTGAAAACCGCTATTTTGAAGAACTAAAAATCAAATCACAATCAGACCTTATATTAGTGACCCAATAATGGGGACGAAATAATGGTGACGGAGTTGTTTATCCAAACCGTCTCTTTTATCTAAACTAATCACATAGCCAGGTTGCAAAACCTGGCTATTATTTTAAATGTGGCACTTGACAATATGTGATATATCACATATAATAAAAATATGTTTGAAGTACTATATTACGAAAAAGAAGATGGCACGAAACCAGCTGAAGAGTATTTACTATCTGAAGATGTAAAACTGCAAGCAAAAATGTCAAGAGAAATTTTATTACTTGAAGAATTTGGAAATCTTTTAAGGGAACCACATTCTAAGCCGCTAGAAGATGGTATATTTGAATTGAGGGCAAGGGTTGGGACAGATATCAGTAGAGTTTTATATTTTTTTGTTATCGGAAAAAAGATTATTTTAACAAATGGTTTTAGAAAGAAAACTGAAAAGACACCACAAGATGTCATAGACATTGCAAAAAAGTATAGAGATGATTATATAAAGAGATACGGGGAGGGAGAAAATAAAGTATGAAAAATTTCAGAGAAACATTAAAGGAACAATTAAAAAATCCTAATTTCAAGAAGGAGTTTGATAGCCTTGAACCAGAATATCAAGTTATTCGTGAAATGCTAAAAGCAAGAGAAGAAAAGAATATGACCCAAGTTGAATTATCAAAACTTACTGGAATCAGCCAGGCAGATATCAGCAGACTTGAAAATGGAGATGCAAACCCTACCATCGAGATGCTAAATCGTATTGCACACGCATTTGGCAAAAAGTTAGATTTACAATTTGCTTAATACACAATAATGGGGACCTAAGTTATTTATCCAAACTAACCACAAAGCCAGGCTTAAACCCCTGGCTTTTATTTTAAGAATATATATTGTCCGTTTTTTAGTGCAAAATATATGATAGTATATTAAGTATAAAAGGGGGATATATGACCATAAACGAAGCATTAAAAAATGTTAGAGACCTAGCTTATCAATCAAATCTAACAGAAGATGAGGAATTTATTTTTACAGAAAGCCTTTCTTTTCTTATAGAAAAAACAAATGAACCTAAGTACATGATGGAACTTGGTGGCTATTATTATGAAAAACAAAATTTTGATCTCGCAATAAAATATTACGAGATGGCGGCACTGCAAGAATATGTTCCAGCATATATGGGACTTGGCTACATATGGTATTATGGACGCACAGGCGAGAAAGATTATAAAAAGGCATTTGAATATTATGAAAAGGCAAGAGCCAAGGGTGATCCAATATCTGCCTATAAAGTAGCCGACATGTACAAGAATGGTTACTATGTTCAAAAAGACTACGAGCGTTACAAAAAAATTATTACAGAATTATATGATGAACACAAAGATGATATCTCAGCCTTCTCAATAATTCCAGAAATATATACCAGACTTGCCAAAATTAAAATTGAAGAGGGAAAAAATGACCAAGCTCGCAATCTTCTAGAAGAAGCCAAGGAAACTCTCGCAGAAAGAATTACTATGAATGGTTTCTTCGGTAATTTTACAATTATGAAATGGCTTATCAAGGATTTATATAAAGTTAAGGAGTTCGATCCAGCCCGTTTTGATTTTTATGATTTATATTTTGTGTTAGAAACTCCACATAAAATAAGTTTTGTTTACGATGATGATAAGTATGAAGTCGAGTCTACATTAGAAGATGGTGGAATAGTTATAAGATTTGGCAAAACATGGTATAGAGATATAGATGATTTTATGAAGAAAGCCAATATAGATGGAGAAAATTTATCGACCATTTATTACGAGCTTGAAAATTTTCAAATAGAGGAGAAATAGTTTTATCATGGAAAAAATAATATTAGAAGATACAGAAAAAATGGAAAAGTATGAAGACTTAATCTTTGAAAGGGATGAGTTATTATGCGTGTGTGATAATCTTGAAATAGAATATCAAAAGCTTTTTGGTAATGAAGTTATCGATATTTTTAAGGAAGAAATGGAGTGTGTTAAGCTTAAAAAGATGATAACTTACATCCAGAAGAAGAAAAACAATGGAGAAGAAATAAAGCCTGTAGAATTAAATCTAGAATTAGAAAAAGAAATGCTTATATACAACACTAAACTTGAAAAAATGATGTTTAATTTAAAAAGTTCTACAGAGGCAAAATACGTTTCACCATATGAGACACAAGAAGTAAAAAAGATTTATAGAAAGATTGCAAAAGTAATTCACCCAGATTGTTGCGACATGGATATATTTGGGGAGGATATAGGCAAATTATGGAGTCAGGTGTATAATGCATATAGGAACAATAACTTAAAAGCTATACGTGAGGCAAGTATCTTATTAAATAAAAAACTAAAAGATAACAACATAATTCCTATTGTTAATGTTTCAGCCGATAATCTTGATGAGTTGATAAATGACATCACAGATGAAATTATGGACATTAGGGTTAATGTTCCGTATACATATAAGGATTGGATATATGACGATGCTAAAGTAAAAGAAAAACATGCAGAAAACAAAAAACAACTAGAGGAATATAAAGAATATAAAAAGGAACTTGAATCAATAATAGAGGATTTAAAAACCAACTAAAATATAGTATTGTAAATCGTATGGAGCAGTAAATGGGAGAATTGTCTAAAATAGATAGCGTTGCACTAGCAGAAATAACCAAGAATGGTATAGGAAATATAATAAAGCCACTTACGCAAGAGATACATCTCTTTGATACTTTTATTGCAGGAACAACACACCTAGAAAATAAAAATGTTATATCTAGTATTAAGGAAGGAGATGAACTGATTCTAGTCCGCGAGGACAGCAAATTTGATTCTAATGCTATCATGATTAAGAATGCAAATAAAGAAAAGTTAGGCTACATCCCCGAAAAGGACAACATAATATTTTCACGACTCATGGACGCAGGCAAATTTTTAAAAGCCAAGGTAAAATCAATTGACCAAAAAGGTTCCTTCACGAAAATCGGCATAGGCATCTACCTTTATGATTTCTAAATCAAGAATAATGGCGACACGAGGAATATGGAATAGATTATAGGAAAAAATAGGAGGTGTTTATGAAATATTATAGATTGGGTGAGTCAGAAGAATTGATAAAAGAAGCTTTTGG
>CAMJPD010000004.1 GCA_946407765.1 uncultured Lachnospiraceae bacterium | reverse complement strand
TGCTTCTGGCTCAATGTATCCGGATCAAATGATAATGTATGGACCTTATAGTGCCAACTCTTATTATTCATGGATGAATTATATTTATGCAGATGTAGGACCAGATAAAACTTTACGTGTTAACAAGCCAGTACCTGTAAATGCAGGAATTGCTTCTCCATCTAAGAAAAGAGACTTTGTTATAACTATACCAGCATCTTTATGCAAATGGCGTGATGGAATAATCCCTGCCCCAAGTTGCAAAGTTTATATTACTGTTTCAAGAACTGGTGCAGGATATTCTTCTGTAAATTCAAGATACGCAGAAGTTGTAATGGGACCATTTAAGAAATTTCCACACATAACAGGTACAGGAGGTGCATACTCTGGCGGTATGATATGTGAATTACCTTACAACTTCAATCAAGATTCAATTGCATACGCCGCTAGCTCTCTTTATTATGCACGAAATACTGAAACAAGGCCAACATCATGGACTTCTATGGGTGGAGCTATATCTAGAGGATATACAACTAAAGGATATAGTTCAACTTATACAAAATTCCCTATGGTAAGAAGTGCAGACTTAGAAAACAATCTATATTCAGATAGTGTAAGCTATCAAAATAGTTATTTCTGTGTAAGCACAGTATTTGGAACCAACCTATCATCATTTGAAAATGTATGGATTAGAATTTACGATGCATCAAATAGCACAGAAAATCGTTGGAGAATGTTAAACCCATACCGCTACACTCAAACAACCTGGAACGCAAGCAAATAAGGTTATTATCCCTTAATATAAACAGATCACTTTTTTTGTACACTCAAAACGTGCATGAAGAGTAATGGGGACTTAAGATTATTATCCCTTCCTCGACTCTTAATAATTTTTAATAAATGAAAATTGACCTCTACCCCCTCCCGTGATAAAATATGATTGATAACAAATCACTTTTTTTGTGTATCTAAACTTGCACAAATCACAAAGGAGATTATATGAAAAAGAACTTTAAGAAGTATTTGTCTTACGTTCTTGGCATCGTTCTTGCGATGGGCCTTGGCCTATCATATGCATACGCAGTCGGTGCCAACGATTCAAATGCCTTCGTAACAAAAACTGAGTTTGAGGCAAAGGTCGCTCAAATTGAAACTTCGCTTGATAATGTAAACAAAACTATCAGAGAGTCAAATATGGATTTTATGATGAATGGACCAAGACTCAAGGTAACTATGTATGAAGGTTTAGAAAATGTTGGATATATATCACAATATGCCAATAACCTTTCTGGCTTAGTTGGAGAATGGTATCGATATACAACAGAAGAACATTGGTTTAATAAATTCTTCAACACTCCACACATATATTTATCTGATAGATGGGATGGAACCCAGGCTATTACACATGCGGCTTGGGGTACTGGTGATATGTCATATAGTATGTATCCTACACGTATGAGATATGCACTGAAAACTGACGATCCTAATATATATCTTGTTGTATATAATTATAGATTCGATACTGTAAGACAATATGGTGGGTACTACATCTATTTTGATTTAACTTGGGATGGCAGCAGCCCTAATTATTATGCTCAAGCAAAAACCGTTAACTTAACATTTGATTCAACTAAGATGAGAAATCTTGGTGGAGATGTTTCTGGTTCTATTTCTAGAACAAATAGTTATGTATATGCAGGATCATCCTATGGTTGGGATTATGAGAACTGGACTTCTAGTAATGCTGATGGTAGAGAAAATAATCAGAATGGATATATAACAAGAACTGTTGATTCTACCAATAATAAAGTAACAGTAAGACTTGAATATCCTGCTAACTGCCATGTTCTTCGTTATAACAACTCTAATTCTCCTGTTGATGAGTTTCCTATTGATATGAAAGGAAAGAAGATTGGGACATGGGGGGATAATCTTACTTCATCACTCCCAGTTTCAAAAGTTTGGTCTCCACAAAAAAACAGTCTCTGTCTTAAAAATTATTTAAATGGAGAAATTCCTATACTCAACGAGTAATGGATGGAGGTAGAAATGAATAAGTATATTAGAAAATGTTTATTAGTATATATATCAATGGCCATTGTATTATTTAGTATGGTGGGTGTTGCATATGCTATTACGGCAAATGATGCAAATAGATATCTGACTCGTTCACAATATTCTGTAGAAATGTCATATCTTCAGCAGAAACTTGATGAAGCAGAAGCAGGTCTTATGGGCAATATCAATAGATATCGTTCTACAGATGTAAAATTTGTAACATTTGATACTCCAGATTATCAACAATTAAATGGTTCTCAAAATTACGGAAATGGTTATTATAATGGAGGAAACTTCTTTCCAAGACCAAGAACTACAAATATTAGTGGTGCTCAGAGATATTATTGGGGACGTATGGATGCTTGGGCAAACCAATATCACGCAGCACATAAGGTGCTTTATATATTTAGGCTATATGATGGAAACTATTTTGTTACAACACCTATGTACGTAAGAACTTCCCTAGATTCTTCAACTTCTGCATCAGAGTATTATACAGGTGTAAATTTTGCAGTTCCTGTAGAAAATTACCCAGGTTGGTACATAGTTTTTTATTTAGAGTGGATTTTGAATGCATATGTAGGATACAGAATATCTATTACAAGATTAGATTATAGCGTACCTTATTCTGAAGGGCCTACATCTACAAGCACATTAAAATTTAGATTTAAAAAAAATTTATTTAGATATTGTTCAGATAATGTATCACGGCTTACAACGAGTGTACAAACAGCAAACGTTGGCTATAGCTTTTTCTCAAATAATGCATATAATAATGCATTTACAAGATCAACTCAATATGAAAGTGCTCCATCTTCTACAACTATGACATGTACTGGACAAGTTGATCCTGAAACAGGAGATTATTTATTTACGTTAAGGAATACAAGGCCAGACAGTCAAACTGCTTATTATAAAACACACGAACTTAGTAGCACAAACTTCTATTTTACACGATTTATTCCTGTAGATAATGTTGAGTATGTATGTGGCGGATACCAGAATAGAGAAGCCTCTGTTTCAGTTAGCCATAGCTACAACTGCCCACACCCATGCCCTGATGCCGTTGCTAATTATTATAAAAACTATGGAGCAGAATTCGTTGATTGTGTAAATGGTATAAGATATTGGCATGCATGGGAAAAATCGGCTGCAGAAGGTTCAACTAGGTCTAAACCAATAAGATGGCATTACTCACTTCCTATTGTTTACTAATAATTTTACATATTGATATGGATGATATTTTTTAAAGGAAATAATGGTATGAAAAATATTAATTTTAAAAAACTACTTCCCGGAATTATAAGCATACTTCTTGTTGCTGGCATGGCTATTCATTCTTTTGCAACAGATATAGATTTAGCAGCATTTGTTGAGATGGATTATTATACTACAAAGTATGCTGAACTTGATTATCGAATTAATGATATAGAGGCAAGTCTTAATAGACTATACAAGTTTACATGTACTAATGTAAGAACTTTTGGTGGTCAGTCAGCTCAGAATGCTGGATCAACTTTATTTAATTATTATGATAGTACCTCTACTCAAGGATGGAGACCATGGCCTATAGTAGACTTAGCTCAGCAAAAATATCTCAGATTTAATTATCTTGGTACTCTAAGACAGCCTTTTGCTGTTCCAGCAAACACACATACATGGACATATAAAAAACCAGCAAGTTTGATTAAGTGGCATCCTGATATAGAACCAGCACCAAATTGCTCTGTTGAAATAAATATAAGAAGAAGATGGCCTTCAAATACTTCTTGGACAACTGTAAATGATCTATCAGAAGTAATTTTAACTATGGGACCATTTAAGAAATTTCCACGATATACAAGCACAGGTTCTCTTTTAAGTAATGGATATATTTGCGAATTTCCAGATTTCCCTATTCTTTCTTCTGTAACTCCAAATGCAAATGAAAGTAATTATAAATATGCCTATGGTCAAGAAACTCTACCTACATCTTGGACTAATGAGCAAACAATGAGAATCACTGTAGGAGGAAGTGTTACAGTAACTAAAAGTACAACTGGAACACAATATAAAACAGATGATATTAAGAAAAAAATGGACACAGCTACATACACTGACAAAGGAGCTAGCTACCAAAAAAATACTATGTACATGAGTGTAGTTCCAAATGTTAATTTTTCACAATATGAGAATTTATGGCTCAGAGTAATATACAATTATGCTGGTCCTTCCAGTGTAATAAATTATATATCGTTCCCAGACCTCAATCTCACAACATGGAATAATAATAAATAAAATCAAAAACTCACCTCCAGGGTGAGTTTTTTGTTGATAAAAATTTATTTCGCACTCTTACCGTATCTCCACAATCAGCCTATGCGGCACACATGCAATCACTTTATTTAAACTATCTCTAGAAATTATTCCGCAATCAACACACACCTTATCAGGACAATCAGCTTCAACAACTTGCACCTTACTATCTTCAATTTTTATTTTGTTGTATCCACTATCATCACTAATCACAAATTCATTATTAACATCAAGATTAATCTCCACACCATTTGCATAAGAAATTATCTCGCCATTTTTTGTTATCACAAGCTTAGATTTGCCAGCATTTGCCAAATAAAGACCACACAAACCTATCGCAAGCAGAATTAATATGGCAATAAAATTTTTCATTTCTTAAAACCTGTGTGTTGCAAGATATTATAGAGTATGCAGGCAAATATAATGGCAACTATGGCATTTGTCACAGACACACCACCCTTTGCTACAAGAATAGGAAGTGCCGCATCAAGAGGCATACCTGCTATGAAAAAATTTGTAATGAAAGTTTTTCCAAGATATAAAATTATATAAGCAATTTGTCCTATAGTGCATGCAGCAATAACTCTAAGTACAGTTTTTCCTGAAATAGATTTGAACACAAGAGCGCACACGAAGGCGAGGGCAAATTTATTTATTAGAGTGTATATAAAACCAAGACCATTAGCATAAAATAAAATGTCATAGAGTGCAGAACCGATTCCAGAAGAAAGCCCTGCCGCCATAGGACTAAGGAACAAACCAGCAAGTAGGCAGAAAGTATTTCCAAGGTGGAACCTTGAGTCAAATAGTCTTATTTCCAACTTTGATGCAACAAGAACGAGGGCGGCAAATAATGCACAAGTTGTAATTGTTTTTAATCTAATTTTCATAGTAAGAGTATAACATATTTAAAAATAAATATAAGGAGATGGCATAATAGGTATTTATTTCAACATAAGTACAAATTATGCTATAATAAAACGCATGTTTTTTAAAATTTTTAAAAATGCTTCAAGTCATAACAATAAGTATAGGAAAATTTTAAAGAAAGTAACCTGTTTTATACTTACTTTAGTTTTTGTCATACCATTTCAACAAGTGGCATATGCCGAGCTAGGTGATGGAGAATCTGAGGCAGATGTAATCAGATTCGTTGCAATCGGAAATTCAATAACACTAACACCAGGAGTTCTTGATGATGGAACTAATTGGTGGAACAATTGTGGCATGGCAGCAAGTGAACCATCTAAGGATTGGGTTCGTATGCTCGCAGAGCTTTTATCAGTAAATAGAACAAGACATGTAATTTTTGAATCGCAATACATAGGCGGCAATACATTTGGCGAGATAGAATTTAAGAAACAACTAATATATGAAAAGTTAAACCCTAATATAGACCTCGTTACATATGAACTTACAGAAAATTTACTACATGATGTGAAAAATCTTATGGTGATGAATGACGTTTTCACAGATTTAATTGATAGAACAAAAGAGAAAGCACCTAATGCACAGATTATATTAATAGGAAGTTTTTGGGATAGAAAAGATACAACAGAACCATTACTTAAACTTATTGCACAATTTAATAATGTAAGTTATGTATCACTTGAAGTTTTATGGAATAATCCACCATTTAAGTCATACATTGGTGCGCAGATTCTTGGACGTGATGGGCAGATGCACTCAGTTGACTCTCAAGGCGTTGCAGACCATCCAAATGATTATGGTCACGCATATATTGCCAACGCAGTATACATGGAATTTTTAAAACACCACCCAAACGGTTATTAAAAAAGAGGTTTATATGCAAAACATTATCGACATTATATCATCCGTTAACGATAAAGTTAATGGTATAGTCTGGGGTGTTCCCGCAATCGTTCTCATATTAGGTTGCGGCATCCTCTACACAGTCATCACAAAATTTTTCCAAGTTCGCAGAATTAATTTTGTTTTCTCAAAAACAATAGGTTCTATTACTAAAAATTCAGATGTAGTAAAGTCAAGTGATGACAAAGTTATCTCTCAGCTCCAAGCACTTTTCACAACTCTCGCAGGAACTATAGGAACTGGAAACATCGCAGGTGTTGCAACAGCTCTCGTAGTTGGTGGACCTGGAGCAGTATTTTGGATGTGGGTATCTGCCTTCTTTGGTATGATGACTCACTTTGGCGAAGTTGTCCTCGGTATATATTATAGAAGAAAAAATTCAGACGGTAGCTTCTCAGGCGGTGCGATGTATTATCTTAAGTACGGTGTTGGCAGCAAGAAGAATCTTGAAAAGATAGGACCAATACTCGGAAGTTTATTTGCACTCTTTACGCTCATTGCAACATTTGGCATAGGTAACATGACACAAGTGAACTCTATCGCCGATGCACTCAACACTAACTTTAACATTTCACAACTTCTCACAGGAATTATAATTGCATTCTTCGTTGGCATCATCGTAATCGGTGGTATCACAAGAATCGCATCAGTTACAGAAAAACTTGTTCCATTCATGGCAGTTTTCTATATATTTTTCACCGTTTCAATTTTCATTCTCAACTATAGGCAAATTCCGTATGTCTTCACAAGCATTTTTTCAAATGCATTCAATCCTAAGGCAATTGCAGGCGGTGCAGGTGGTTATATATTGATGCGCGCGATACAGATGGGATTTAAGAGAGGAATATTTTCAAATGAAGCAGGACTCGGTTCAAGCGTTATGGCACACTGCGCATCTAATGCCAAGGAACCAGTTGAACAAGGTCTCTGGGGAATCTTTGAAGTTTTCTTTGACACAATTATTGTCTGCACACTTACAGCATTTGTTGTTTTATCATCAACAATTACAGTTCCATCACTTAACACTGCACTAAGAGACATAAACACTACTTCTCCACAGATTGTTTCTATATTAGAAGAAAACGGAAACGAGTTACACGAGATTCCACTTCTTGATTCAGATTGCAACTTCATGAGAATTAAACCAAGTCTCAATGGCAAAGTTGCAATCCATACAAGTACAGAAGGTTTAGAAAACAGCATACCTGTAACAATCAATGGCAGAACATATTACATTGAAACACTTAGTGAAGACAAAGCATCTGATTCAGATTTTATTTATGCCAATGTAATCAGCATCAAGGCCAATGAAGCAATAGACGCCAACAACAATATAATTTTAGATGATTCAGGAAATCCAGTTATAGAATCTCTTTCAGTTAATCAGATTAATGGTGCATCACTTGTTTCACTTGCATTCAAGACAAGATTTGGTGATGCGGCAGGAAATATTCTTGCAATATCAGTTATACTTTTTGCATTTTCTACAGTTCTTGGCTGGGCATATTACGGTGCAACTTCCATAGAATATTTACTCGGACCAAAGTCAGGAATTTTTTATAAGATAGTATATACTTTTGTGACAATCATAGGTGCAACAATGAATCTTTCACTTGCATGGGCACTATCAGATACATTCAACGGCCTCATGGCAATACCAAACTTAATAGGACTTTTAATTCTTGCACCAGTTGCAGTTAAGATAACCAAGAATTATTTTGAGCGTCAAAGTGGCAAGGATGTTAAGCCAATGCAGTCATTTGAATTTGACAATGTATAATTAATGTTTGCAAAACCTAATTAATTCTTTATGAAAACTATAACCAAAACTGTTTCATCAGAAATAGTTGTTACAAAATCTAAATTCATCGGAAATCTTTTTCACATAGAAACCAAGGAAGATGCAGAACTCTTAATCGAGCAAGTAAGAAAAAAATATTTTGATGCAAGACATAATTGTTTTGCTTATGTAATGTATGATAAATCTTCATCGCAAATAATAAAAAAATCTTCTGATGACGGTGAACCAAGCGGAACTGCAGGTGCACCTATATTAGAATGTTTAATTGGAGCAGAACTTGTAAACACACTCTGTATAGTTACAAGATATTTTGGAGGAGTCCTCCTTGGAACAGGCGGCCTTACAAGAGCTTATGCGTCATCATGTAAAGAAAGTATAATAAAAGCGCAGTCAGAAAAAATAATTTGCGACCTCCACGAAGGCTATGAAATAAATCTAGAACTCCCTTACGACTTATACAACCAAGTAAAAAGAATTCTTGAAACAAAAATATACAAAGAAATTAATTCTGAATTCGCAGAAAAAGTTCATATGAAATTTTTTATTGAAAAGACTGACCTTGCATCCTTCCAAAAAGAGCTTACCAATCTCGCTTCCTGCGAATTCCCAATCAGCAAATCTCCTCTAACAATCTTCACCAAGGAATGAATATGGGGTCCCCGAAAATGCGCAGCATTTTTGGGGAAGAAGAATAATGGGGACGGAGATTATTATCCAACTCAAATAAACTTAATAAAATCTTAAAGAAAATACACCTTTTTCAGTGTATTTTTTTTGCAATTATGATATAATATCTACCAAATGCATGGCCCATCTAAAGGCCGTCCATTTAGCTTTTTTGGTGTCGCAAAACACTAAGCAGGCTCATTTAATGTAGTTTAAATATTTGCCAACTAAAATATAACTATAGACTAACCTTCGGAGGTTTCTTATATGTTAGGAAAAAATTTGAAAAAATTCTTCTCGCTATTTCTTGTAGTGGTTCTTGTGACCACGCAGGTTTGCACTACATTTGCTCATGAGGCAAATGATTATAGCACAAATCAAAATGCAAACCCTCAAGTAAATGAGGAGAGACTTGATGATGCACAAGGTCATGAAGAAATTTTTGATAATGAAGAATTAAATAAAGAAACAAATAGCGAGGAAACCGAAGTAGAGTTTGCCACCGAAGAATTAGAGGAAGAGGAAACCGAAGAAACCGAAGAAACAGTTGAAGTAGAAGAACCAGAAGATCCAGCAGACTTAGAAGAAACAACGGAAGAATTATCCGAAGAATCAATCGAAGATGAACAAACTGAAGAGAGCGACAAAGAAGTAAAGGATGAAGATAAGGTAGCAGAGGAAGCAGAAGAGACCGAAGCCGAAGGCGAGGAATCTGATGTCGCACGAAGTGCGGCAGAACAGACCGAAGCCGAAGGCGAGGGATCTGATGTCGCACGAAGTGCGGCAGAAGAAATCGAAGACAAAGAAGACGACGAAGAAGAAATAGAAGTAGAAATAATTGACGGCGAGGTAGTAGAAAAAACCGAGACCGAAGCCGCAACAACTGAACCAGAAACAACACAAGAAACTGAAGATACAACAACACAAGAAGAAACAGCTGAAGAAGAAATCGCCGAAACAGTAGAAACAAAATTAACAGGTGCTGGTACAGAACCAGAAGTAGATTGGACAAATTTCCCAGATGCAGTGTGTGATGATGCATTTACAATCAGAATTATCCCAAATGGAGCTGAAGTAACATCTGTAACATATAATGGTGTAGATCAACCACTTCCTCCAGACCCTGCTGACCGCGAAGTTAATTTTACATGCAATATTACTCCTGATCCAACTGGTCCAATTTCAATTGTTGTAACAAATGTTAATGGTGAATCGACAACAGTAGAATTCCCTCAAAAAATTCCACACGATTTTTACTATTATAATTCAGATCCTGTAGGTGACTATGTAACAAGAACAATTACTGCACTCTGTCATAGACATGGTGGCGACTGTGGTATAGCACAGTTTACAACAACAGAAGGAATCTCTGAAGTTTGGGCTGAAGCAGGTATCACACCATTTGCAGATCCAGATTATCAATACTGGCAACCAGAGCCACTTGTTGTAACATACACTAACAATTTTAAAGTAGGAAAGGCAGATGATCCAGATGCAACAAAGCGACCAACATGCACACTTACAGATTCAACAGGTACGGAAACACTTGCAATTGCATATTTCACAATAACAAAAAACAACGATCCAGGTATACCAACGGGACTCGTTGCTTATGAAACATCAACAGTTAGTGCTAAGGATGGAAAGATAGAAGGACTTATTCCAGAAGAAATGGAATGGGCAACAGCAAAAGATCAAGTTCCATATATTACAGCTACTAGCGACATTTTAGAAAATCTTGAACCACGTATTTATTACATACGTTTTAAAGAAACAGAAAGTCATACAGCATCACAATCAGCAGAAATAGAAGTAAAGCGTAGTAACAGACCTGATCCAGTTCCTCCTCCAAGTCCAGGTGGCGGCGGTGGCGGCGGTGGTGGAGGCGGCGGCGGTGGAGGCGGCGGCGGAGCACGCGGCGCCCTACCAATGTTTATGACTATGGTTCCTTATGCACCTATAGGTAAAGATTTTTCTTCAGGCAAATACAACTTAGTTATGGACCAAACAGCAAGGGCATGGAAAGCAACTCCTGCCGTAGAAACTATTGTTCGTAGTCCAGAAGATAGTGCTAAGACAGTTGAAACAGGAACTATAGATGCAACAAGATTAGCAAAAAAACAACAAGATCAATCTGAAAATTATGCATCAGGTTGGGCTCTTGTTTCTGATCCAGTAACACAATCAGATAACTGGTATTATTTTGATCCAATGACAAAATATATGAAGACAGGATGGATAGAAGAAAACGGATATAAATATTATACACACGAAAAAAATGACTCACTTAAGGGAAGAATTTATTCAGGTTGGCATGATGTAGATGGCCAAGTATGTTATTTTGATGAAATGTATTATGCACTTTCTGCAGTAATTACTAAGGTAGATGCCTTAACAAGAGGAATAGTTACAGCTGAAGATTCTGCAGCAGCATATACTTTAGGAAATTTTGACTTACATCAAACTGTTGGTTCTCAAGGACTTGCAACACTTACATTTGGTTCTCAACTTATGGCTAAACCAGGAAGTCAAGAAGGAAGTGCAGAAGCTAAACTTGGAACTGCAACTCCTCCAGTAAATTCAGTAAACGCTACAGCACTTGTTGCAGCATCTCGTCAAGACTTCCTTAAGTCTCTTGCAGAACTTGGAATGATTACACAATAATTTTAATAAACATTTCATAAATAATTTCTAATATATATACATGAAGCTTATTTCAAAATCTGTAAAAAGTTTATTTCTAGTTGCGTTTTTTGCATGCCTCATGGCAAATGCTACATTTGCCTACGGTTGGCGAGTAAATCAATTCGGAATTATGTTCGAAAGAAAAGATGGAACTTTTCCTAAAGAAACATGGGAATGGATTGATGGTGATAATTCAGGAAATGCATATAGATATTATTTTGATGCCAACGGATTTAGATTAGAAGATACAATCACTCCTGATTATGAAATAGTTGACGATCAAGGCAGATGGCTTGATGACGGAGTTTTGAAAGTAATGCCTGTTAATACTTTATCACCTAACGAGTTTGCAAGACTTCTTATGATGTCAGGAAATATAGATGAATATGAAAATTATGCATCAAACACTATCATCGGTGATGGAATTTCACTTCTTGAAAGACATCACCTAGATGAAGAAGCAGAACGTCAACGTCAGGCTCGTCTTGTTGCATCTAGATCTATGGTTATTATAGGTCAAGGTGTAGACCCAGAAATTCTAAAGAAAGACGAAAAGGGTAATATCATCTCAGGCAAGTCAAAACTTGTCGACAATATAATCGCAGGACAGAAGTATACTAAGGAAGTTAAGTCAATTAAGATTTACAGTGGTTCAACATGGAGAGGCGTCATGAGTCTTAATGGTGATGGCTCATATATGGAATTTGAAAATGGTCGCTACAATAAAGTTATAGGTAAGATTGCACACGCATATTACTCAACCAAAACAGATACAGAATGTAAAGTTCATGCATATGTAGATGGAATACTTGTAGCGACGTTTGAAGATTTTAATTATAGAACTTCACCAGAGACAATAGAATTTTATTTCCCTACAACAACTAAGAAAATTCGTCTTGAAGCAGAGGTTACTGGTTCATCAACAACAAGAAAAGTTTATCTTAGAGATTTTAGATTTAAGATAGATAGAACTGTAGATGATGAAGAATTGTTAATGGAACTTGAAGGCTTCGATGAAGTTATGAATGATGATGTTATGGAAGAAGAGTCTACAGATGCAGAAGGCAATATTATAGAAGAAACTAAAGAAGGCGACGAAGAAGCAGAACCAGAAGCTGAAGAAGGCAGCGATAGTAACAGCGATTCAGATGGTAACAGCACATCAGATAATGATGAAAGTCATGATGAAGACCATGAAGAAGATAGTGAAGAAGAAACTACTAAGGAAACTAAGAAAGAAGAAACTACTAAGCAGACAGAAGAAGAGCCAACAGGTTCAACTGATGAAGAGCCAGAAAGCTAATATATAAAACTAATATAAAGGATATATAAGTGATAGAAAACATTGTAATATTCATAACACAACACCTTAAGAATTTTGCTACAAGTGAAGTTATCTGTTTTATAATATCACTCTTTCCAATATTAGAATTAAGAGGTGGCATGCTTGCAGCATCGCCACTTTTTTTGAACGTAGAATTTAAGAAGGCACTTATATTTTGTATCATAGGAAATCTGCTCCCTATCCCATTTCTTCTTATATTATTAGAACATATATTAAAGTGGATGGAGAAAATTCCTCACCTCGATAAGATTGCACTGTGGCTTAAGGAAAAGGCAGATAAGAATAAAGATAAAATAGAGACAGCAGGTTTTTGGGGACTAGTATTATTTGTTGGAATTCCACTTCCAGGAACAGGTGCATGGACAGGTTCTCTTATTGCAACTGCACTCCATATGAATTTTAAAAAATCATTTACAGCGATAGTTCTCGGCGTTCTACTTGCAGCAATTATCATGAGTGTAATTTCTTATGGTTTTCTTGGCGTAGTAGCAAGAATGTTTAACTAAAATATATCTAATTTGCCTAATAAATTGCATATATACAATCAATCTTGTAAAATGTTATAATCCATTACATATTGGAGAATTCTTATGAGCGATAAAAAATTAATTTATATGGACTCTGCAGCTACAACTAATGTAGCTCCAGAAGTTTTTGAGGCAATGACACCTTATTTTAAGGACAGATACGGCAATGCATCTGCCATATATGACCTAGCGCAAGAATCTAAGACAGCTCTCGAAAATTCTAGGAAAATTATTGCAGATACTATAGGTGCAAATCCAAGTGAAATCTATTTCACATCATGTGGAACAGAAAGTGATAACTGGGCACTTAAGTCTATAGCAGCAGCATATAAGGCTAAGGGTAATCACATAATCACTTCTAAGATAGAACACCATGCAATTCACAATACTTGTATGGCACTTGAAAAGGAAGGATATGAAGTAACTTACCTTGATGTAGATGAATATGGAACAGTTAAGTTAGAAGAACTGAAGAAAGCAATCAAGCCTACTACAATTTTAATTTCAATAATGTATGCCAACAACGAAATAGGAACTATACAACCAATAAGTGAGATAGCAAAGATTGCCAAGGAAAAGAAAATATTCTTCCACACAGATGCAGTTCAAGCATATGCACATATTCCTATCAGCGTAGAAAAAGATGGTTTTGATATGATGTCAGTATCTGGTCACAAGTTCAATGCACCAAAGGGAGTTGGTTTCTTATATTGTAGAAAAGGAATCAATTTAATTCCGCTCCTTCATGGCGGTGCACAAGAATCTAATCGTCGTGCAGGAACAGAAAATATTCCTTATATAGTAGGTATGGCAAAGGCCGCAGAGATTGCACATGCCAAGATGGAAGAAAGGGCAAAGTCTCAGAAGCAAGTTCGCGATCATTTGATAGAAAGAATTATCAATGAAATACCATATACAAGACTTAATGGACACAGAGAAAATAGATTACCTAACAATGTTAATATAAGCATAAGATTTATTGAGGGAGAAAGTCTTCTTCTTTCACTTAATGATATAGGAGTTTGTGCATCAACAGGTTCAGCGTGTGCATCAGGTTCACTTGATCCATCTCACGTTCTACTTGCAATAGGACTCCCACATGAAATTGCTCACGGCTCATTAAGATTAAGTATAGATCACAAAATTACTATGGAAGATGCAGACTACGTAGTGGATCATTTAAAGCAGATTGTAGAAAATCTTCGCTCTATGTCTCCACTCTACGAAGACTTCAAAAAACAAAACCCATAAGGAATAACAAACCAAGGAGGAACAATGGAATACTCAGAGAAAGTAAAAGATCATTTTATGCATCCAAGAAATGTTGGCGAGATAGAAGATGCATCAGGTGTAGGAACAGTTGGTAATGCAAAGTGCGGCGACATCATGCGCATGTATCTTAAAATTAATGATAATAAAGTAATTGAAGATTGCAAATTCAAAACATTTGGCTGCGGCGCAGCTATCGCAACAAGTTCTATGGCAACAGAATTAATCAAGGGCAAGACTGTTGATGAAGCAATGACACTTACAAACAAAGCAGTTATGGAAGCGCTCGGCGGTCTTCCACCAGTTAAAGTTCACTGCTCAGTTCTTGCAGAAGAAGCAATACATGCAGCACTTTGGGATTACTCACAAAAAAGTGGAGTTAAGATAGAAGGCCTCAAGCCTCCAGTTCATGATATAGAAGAAAAGGAACACTAATTATAAATCTTAAATCTAATTTATAATGTTCAACCCACCTCAAAAAATAATATGTGTTTATCGTAAAACGCCAAGCATGGAACGACAAGAAGAATTATGCGAGAGGTTTAATATTTCTAGACCTCTTGTTTCTTTACTTGCAAATAGAGATATAACAGAGGACGAGCAGATCAAAAAAATCCTATCTAAAAGCCTAGAAGATATGAATGATTACAATAATCTTATCGACATCAAAAAAGCATGTGAAAAAATTCGTGATGTAGCAGCAAGTGAAAAACATATAAGAATCATAGGCGATTACGACATAGACGGTGTATGTTCAACTTATATTTTATATAAGGGAATTTCAGATTTTATCATTAAGACAGGCGGCAGCGCAATAATTTCTTATGACATACCAGATAGAATAACTGATGGATATGGTCTAAACAAGAATCTGATAGATAAAGCAAGAAGTGCCAAGGTCGATTTGATTGTGACCTGCGACAATGGAATTTCAGCAGGCGAGCAGATTGCTTATGCCAAATCTCTAGGAATCGAAGTCATCGTCACGGACCACCATGAAGTTTCATCTATGCCACAAGATGCCTACGCAATTATTGACCAGAAGCGTCCTGATTCAGCATATCCATTTTATGATATCTGCGGTGCAGTGATTGCTTATAAAGTAATCCAGTGTCTGTACGATTTAGAAAATATTCGCTACCAAGATACAAAATCTAATGGTATAAATGTTAAGAAGGACATGGTTGCAATGGAATTTTTGGAGTTTGCAGCCCTTGCAACAGTTGGCGACATCATGCCCCTTGTTGATGAAAACCACATCATAGTAAAGCTCGGTTTAATCAAGATGAAGCACACACAAAATTTTGGTCTTCGTGAATTAATTAGGGTTCAAAATTTAGAAGGCAAAGACCTAACAGTCTATCATCTTGGCTTCATCATTGGACCTTGCATCAACGCAGCAGGACGTCTTGCATCTGCCAAGGAAGCGATGAAATTATTATTATCTACAAGTGAGAACGAAGCAAGAAATATCGCACTCTCCCTCAAGCAGACAAATGATGAAAGAAAAGGAATCTGCAACAAGGCAGAAAATGATGCAATAAAATATGTCAGCGAAAATTTTGATGAGAACACTAAAGTAATAATTTTATATATGAAAGATGTCCATGAAAGTTTATGCGGTATCATAGCAGGAAGAGTGAAAGAAACTTTCTACAGACCAACAATAGTTTTAACTGATGCCCACACAGAAGGTGAGGAAATCATCAAAGGTTCAGGAAGAAGCATACCAGAATACAATATGTTTAAGCATCTTGAGGAAGTAAAACACCTCTTTACAAATTTTGGAGGCCACAAGCTTGCAGCAGGTATGTCACTTAAGAAAGAAAACTTGCAGACCTTCATAGATGAACTAAATAAGAACGCCCACATGGAATTTAATACAGACCAATTAGATATCAATGGAGATAACATACCAGAAACTCTGCAAGAAAAAGTTTTTATGGATGCAGTAATTCCAGTTGGCAAGATCAGCATGGAATTTATTGAGGATATAAAAAAGTTAGAGCCCTACGGCCAGTCCTTCATAGCTCCAAGTTTTTTTGCAAGAAAAAATTCCTTCACAGTAAAGGGCACCTATGGTGACGCAGGCAAAATAGTCCAGCTCCAACTAAACGACGGCACCGGTGTAAACCGCAAGGCAGTCTACTTCGGCGGCACAGCTCCGCTAGATGGCAAACAAACCATAGACATAATCTACCAGCCCGACATCAACGAATTCGGAAACACCAAAACCATCGACATCAAAATCAAAAACATATTGTGAGAAAATACGTTCAGTGAAGACAGTATAAAAAGTGCAAGCATAGGTATTCTCACCGTGCAAAAGCCCTGCGTAAGCCTCATCTCGCGCTATAGATGGCGCGAGATGGTCTTACTTGGACGGCGGCGAGCCAGCGCTGCTTCCGCACCGCTTGTCTCCCGCCTCTTTTGCAATGGTTCGCCTACCTATGTTGACACTTTTTATACTGTCCAACAAGCATCCTGTCGCACCATCAAATGTCCATATTTACTCCCATAGTATATGATATACTATGTAATAAATACAAAATATTCTTTGAAATAATAAAATAAAATAACTACTGAGAGGTGCATACTATGCAAGAATTTGAAATTACTATAGAAGAAACAGTCACAGGTTCATTTAAAGTGGTAGCTAATTCTAATAAGGAAGCCATAAAAATTGCAGTAGAAAAATACAAAAATGGTGAATTTGTAAATGAACCAGGAGAAATAGAAGAAAGGAGAGTTGCCAGTTTAGACGCCACAGGTCATCTAAATGCATGGGAGAATTTTTAAATGCTAGATCAAAGATTTTTAACAAAAGAAGAAATTAGAGAAATTGCAATAGGTGCTATAGGCAAAACATTTGCAGAATTGTCAGATGAAAATTTTAATTACAATAATAAAGGAACTTTTGGCCAGCTATTGGAAAAATCTATATTTAAGTTTGCCAATAATTCAGATTCTGCCCCAGATTTTATAGAAGCAGGAATTGAGTTAAAATTGACTCCATATAAGAAGAATAAGAATGGGACTTTATCGGCAAAGGAAAGGCTTGTTCTAAATATTATAAATTATATGACAGAATGTGAACATGAATTTATGGATAGTCATTTCATGTTTAAAAACAAAAACATTCAATTGCTGTGGTATTTATATGAAGCAAATAAAGAAAAGAAAAAATTTACAATAACAAATGAGTTGTTTTTGTCACTTGAGGAGAAAGAATTTGCAGATGATTTGAAAATCATTAAGCAAGATTGGCAATATATCGTAAATAAAATTAAAAAAGGAGAAGCGCATAACCTATCTGAGGGAGACACAATGTATTTAGGTGCTTGTCCTAAGGGAAAGGATAAAAAATCCCTTAGAGAGCAACCTTTTAGTGAGATAAAGGCTATGCAACGAGCATTTTGTTATAAGCAATCTTATATGACTTATCTCGTGCGTAAATATATATCTAATGAAAAAGCAGAAAGCATTATAAAGGATTCTCTAGAAGAAAAACCATTTGAACAGTATATTATAGAAAAATTACAACAGTACTTCGGAAAGAGTGAAAAAGATTTATTTAGGACTCTAAATGTTAATACCACTGCAAAAAATAAATATAGAGTATTGTTGTCTAAAATGCTAAAAGTAGATGGAGATATCGAAAAAAGTGCAGAGTTTCAAAAAGCAAATATCAAAATTAAAACAATAAGAGTTGAAAAGAACGGAAAAATAAAGGAAAGTATGTCTTTCCCTTCGTTTGAATATAATGCTATAATAAAAGAGAAGTGGGGAACTTCAGAATTACATGATATATTTGAAAACACAAAGTTTTTATTTGTAGTGTTCAAAAACAATGGTAAAAATTATATATTCGATAAAGTTAAGATTTGGAATATGCCTGAAGTAGTGCTAGAGAAAGAAGTACAAAAGGTTTGGAAAAAAACTAGAAAAATAATAAAAGATGGAAATATAGTTAGGGAGATTGTAGGTGGTAGGTGTCACACCAATTTCCCTAAAATAACAGAAAACGGATATTGTCATGTTCGTCCACATGCTGTTAATACAAGGGACACATATCCATTGCCTGTAAAAGATAAATTAACGCGTAAAGCTAAATTCATGAAGCACTGTTTTTGGTTGAATAGCAGTTATATAGAAAAAATTATTGGAGAATAGCTTTTGAAAAAAAGAGTAGTAGAATTATTTGCTGGTGTTGGTGGCTTCAGAGTAGGTCTTAATGAAGTAAAACTTGGGAAGAACGGCAAAGCTGTTGAAAAACCAAAGTTTACTTTTGTGTGGGCCAATCAATGGGAACCTGCTACGGTAGAGCAGAATGCCTTTAATTGTTATAAAGAAAGATTTTGCTATTCTGATAAAAACGAAAAAGAATTTTCTAATGAGGATATAAATAAAATTAATAAAAAAACTATCCCAGATTTTGAATTGCTAGTTGGAGGCTTTCCATGTCAAGATTATTCTGTGGCTAGGAGCCTATTGCACGAAAAAGGTATTGAAGGCAAAAAAGGTGTATTGTGGTGGGAAATAGATGAGATACTCAAAGTCAAAAGACCACCGTTTGTTTTGTTAGAAAATGTAGATAGACTATTAAAATCTCCATCAAAGCAACGAGGTAGAGATTTTGGAATCATGCTTCGTTGTTTTTATGAAAATGGATATGGTGTTGAATGGAGAGTTATAAATGCTGCTGACTATGGGATGCCACAAAAACGAAGAAGAATTTATATCTTTGCATTCAATAAAACTACAGATTATTATAAAAAAATTTCAAAATTGGATGATGAAGAAGTAATCAAAAAACATGGTCTCTTTGCCACTACTTTTCCGCTGGTTAATATAGAGAACTATGACAAATGTGACATAAGTGAATACGATGATTTGTATGAAATATCAAAACACTTTAAGTTTTCATTTGAGAAAGCAGGAATAATGATTAACGGAAAAATATTAACAGCCGATATTAATGAAAAAATTCAAGAACCAATTAAATTAAAAGATATAATTGAGAAGACATCTATTGAAAGAAAATATTTTCTTTCAAAAGAACAAAATGAAAAATTTAAATACTTAAAAGGAAGCAAAAAAATAAAAAGAGTTGCCCAAAATGGTCACGAATACATGTATTCTGAGGGAGCAATGGCATACCCAGACAATATGGAGTCTCCTGGAAGGACTATGCTAACAAGCGAAGGAACAACTAACAGAAGCACACATGTTATAAGAGATTATAAGACAAAAAAATATAGATTTTTAACTCCTATAGAGTGTGAACGATTAAACCAATTCCCTGATAATTGGACAAATACGATGGATGATAGAAAAAGACATTTTGTTATGGGCAATGCTTTGGTTGTAGGCGTCATCAGCAAATTGGGAAAAGAAATTTCAAAAATAATGGAAAAGGAAGATTAGATAGATCATTATCCTGACCAAAGTCATAACTAAGTATGATATTACCAAAAATAGTGTGAATGTGATAAAATATATAAGCACGAAATTTATAATAATAACGAGAAAGGAGAAAGTCATGAAAAAATTATTATCAATACTTATGGTTGTAACACTTATGGCATCATTTGTTGCATGTAGCAAATCACAACCAAGCCAGCAAAGTAGTCAAGCTGCACAGAAGAATGCTGTAGCAGATGGAGCACAAACTGATTCTAAAAATACAAAAAAGGGAGATCCTTATATGAATCCAAAAGTAGAAATTAAAATTAAAGATTATGGAATTATTCAACTTGAACTTGATAGAAATGAGGCTCCAATCACAGTTGAAAATTTTATGAAACTTGTAAATAAAAAGTTCTATAACGGACTTACATTCCATAGAATTATGGAAGGATTTATGATGCAAGGCGGTGACCCAAAAGGAGATGGAACAGGCGGTTCTGATGATCATATCAAGGGTGAGTTTAAGAGCAATGGCGTGAACAATAATATCTCTCACGAAAGAGGAGTTATATCTATGGCACGTTCTATGGATCCAAACTCAGCATCAAGTCAATTCTTCATTTGCCATATGGGAGCTGAATTTCTTGATGGAGAATATGCAGCATTTGGCCACGTAACAAAAGGAATGGACGTTGTTGATAAAGTTTGTACAGATGCAAAACCAGTTGATGGAAACGGAACAATTCCAAAAGATAAACAACCAGTTATAGAATATATAAAAGAAATAAAATAATGAGACGTATAATTGCAATTAATAGAGAATTTGGTTCTGGCGGTAGAGAAATCGGTCGTAGGCTTGCAGATGCACTAAATTTAGAATATTACGACCATGAAATCTGCACCAAGATTGCACAGGAATCTTCTCTTGATGAGAACTATGTTAATAATGTTATAGAAAATGGTTTCACCAACAATTTCAACATAACTTATTCACACAGTATTTCACTCATTCCATCATTCGTAGATACAGCAACAGTTCTTCTTGCAAAGCAACATAAATTAATTAAGGAACTTGCAACAAAACAAGATTGTCTATTTGTAGGACGCGGTGCAGACGCAGTCCTTGCAGATTTAAATCCACTTAGAATTTTTGTTTATGCAGAAACAGATTCTAAATTAAAACGTTGTCGTGAGAGAGCACCAGAAGGAGAAAATCTAACTGACAAGGAATTAATAAGAAAGATGAAACAGATAGACAATGCTCGTGCATCTAATCACGACCTTGTTGCTGACTATGATTGGAATGACAAATTTGCCTACGATCTACTAATTAATACAACCAATGTGGATATAAAATCTATCATACCATCGCTTACAGCATATGCTGATGCATGGTTTAAAAATCACAAGAGTATATAATATTTTTAAGTGCTTGACATAAGCCTTTGAAATATGATAACATTTTTTGGCTGTATATAAGGCGATGTAGCCAAGTGGTAAGGCGTGGGTCTGCAACACCCTGATCGCCGGTTCAAATCCGGCCGTCGCCTTTTTCTACAAAGCTATGTAGAATATAAAGCACAATACATTTGGCGCCATGGTCAAGCGGTTAAGACACCACCCTTTCACGGTGGTATCACGGGTTCGAGTCCCGTTGGCGTCACTTAAGTAAGATGAGACTTTAATAAGTCTCTTTTTTTATCTTTTTAATTTTATCAAAATGAGTTATAATAAAATGAGTTTATAAAGAAAAGGATTTATTTATGTTATTTAGCTCGTTGGTTTTTTTGTGGTATTTTTTACCAATAGTATTTGTTCTCTACTATATTATACCAACAATAACTCTTAAAAATTTATTATTACTCATCGCGAGTTTATTTTTTTATGCATGGGGAGAACCAGTCTACATCATCCTCATGGTTATATCTATATTCTTAAACTATATCTTCGGACTTGCAGTTAGTCAGGCAAATGCCAAGAAGTTCTATGTATTTCTTGCAGTCGTAGTTAATATAGGACTCCTAGGTTATTTCAAATATTTCAATTTTTTTGTAAATACAATTAACGAAATCGCAGGTAGCGAAATTTTTGCAACAAGAAATATTGCACTTCCTATCGGTATATCTTTCTACACATTCCAAGCACTCTCTTATGTAATTGACGTTTATAGAGGCGATACAAAAGCGCAGAACAATATTTACAAGCTCGCATTATATATATCATTTTTCCCACAACTTATTGCTGGACCTATAGTTAAGTATCATGATATCGATGAACAGCTTAACTCACGTAGAATTAATACAGGCAAATTAGCCTATGGCGTCAAGAGATTTACGTTCGGACTTGCCAAGAAAGTTATGCTTGCCAACACATTTGCCCAAGTAGTTGATAATGTTATGACACCTAATGTGCGTGCCAATGCAAATATTTCTCTGATGTGGTTTGTGTGCATACTATATTCACTTCAAATCTACTATGACTTTTCTGGTTACTCAGATATGGCAATAGGCCTTGGCAAGATGTTTGGATTTGATTTCAATGAAAACTTTAACTACCCATATATTTCAAGATCTATTCAAGAATTTTGGCGCAGATGGCATATTTCTCTTTCAACTTGGTTCAAGGAATATTTATACATACCACTTGGCGGTAATAGGAAAGGCGTTTTTAGAACTTATATAAATTTATTTATAGTATTCTTTACAACAGGATTCTGGCACGGTGCAAGTAAGAACTTCATCGTCTGGGGATTGTGGCATGGCTTCTTTATGATTATAGAAAGAATTTTCCTTGGAAAGCTTCTTGAGAAAAATCCTTTCAAGGTTATTAACCACATCTACTCGCTTTTTGTTGTAGTGGTTGGCTTTATGATTTTTAGAATTGAATCTATTAATCAGATCATTGACTCACTTAAGATTATGTTTGGAAGAAAGAGTGGTTATTATTCAATTCCAATGTATGTAGATAGAAGAGTTTGGTTCTTCTTCATTGTGGGAATTATACTCTGCGGTCCATTCCAGTGTATATTTAAGAAATTCAAGGAAAACTTATTTGACGAGGAAGACGTTAAGGTATATGAAATAATTACAGCAGCATTTTTGCTTGCATTCTCTATAATATTACTAGTTAACAACACTTACAATCCATTCATATATTTTAGATTTTAATAAAGATAATAATGAGAAAAGTTTGCAAAATATTTTTCATAATATTATTTTTTACAATTCTGGTCGCACCAAATATTATATGGCCATTTGTTAAGGACAATTTTTCATTTGCCAATACAGAAAATAGAATCCTTGCCAAGTTTCCAGAACTTACCGCAGATAATATAAACAATATTCCAGGCGAGATTGAAAATTATATTAACGATTATGCACCATTTAGAAAGATACTTGTTGACGTTAACACCAATATCAACATGTCAGTATTCAATACGGTAACTAATGACATAGTTTTAGTAGGTAAGAACGATTGGTTTTTTTATAAAGATGCAAGTTCAGTTTCAGATATGCTCGGAATCCCTATATTTACTGAGGAAAATCTTGCATATATAGTAGATTTACTTAAAGCAGTAAGAACTACGTGTTGCAAGAATCCAGAAAACTTTGTCCTTATGATTGCACCCAATAAAGAAAGAATATATGAAGAATATCTTCCTGACTGTTTTAAGAAGAAAGTTCCAGGTGGAAGAACAAGTGCAGAAGTTCTTGTAGATTACATAAGAAAAAATTCAGACATAAAAGTTATCTATCCTAAGGAAGAATTAATTGAAGCCAAGGAAAAGGCAAGAACATATTACAAAATTGATACTCACTGGGATTTATTTGGCGGCTTTGTCGGTCTTAAAAAAATGTTTGACGCACTTGATTTAGAATTTGAAGATCCTATGGAAGTAGAACTTTATGAAGAAACATCACTTGCTGGAGACTTAAAAAATCTTGCACCACTTCCAGATTATTATAAAGAAACAGAAATCGCAGTTGATGGAGTTCACAATATAGGAGATAAATTTGTTGCAAGATATTACGACGGCGATTTCACAGGTGACGGTACAGGTTGCATAAGGGCATATTCTCTTGACCCACGTAGCGACAAGAAATTAATTATGATACGAGATTCGTTTGCAGTTAATATGATGCATGTCTCAACTCAGTATTTCAAGGAAAGCAATTATATTCACTGGGAAGGCATGGACAAAACTGATAGCGAATATTTTTATGGAGACATATTTGTTTACGAAGTTTTAGAAAGAAATCTTCCAACATTAATTACAATTCTCGAAAAAATTCTTTTTAAAATTTCTCCTCCAATTAGTTAATAGGGAGATATAGCAAGTGCAGCACTTGTGGCAGCAACACAAGTGTAGCAATGTTAAGGAGATAATAATGAAGCGCTGGATGATGTTATTTATGTTTTTGCTAATTCTTATTGGTCCAAATATCAACTGGGCTTTTGTTAACTATGTAGAAGAAAATATAGAATCAACAAATCTCAACGAAAATAGACACTTAGCAAGTCTTGAGCCATTGAGCATAGATAATTTTAGAAGATATCCACAGATGGTTGAAGCATATGTTAACGACCACGCACCATTTAGAAACGACATAATAGACTTATATACATATATAAACTTAAAAGTATTTAACAGCATCACAACAACGACCAATGTAGTGCAACAAACCCAAGTTCAAGATAAAGCAACAAGCAAAACTAAAGAAACTAAAGAAACAACCAGTTCGGCCAAGGAAACCAAAAATGCTAGTAAAGAAATAGCAGGAATAGATAAAAAATCAGAAATAGAAGCAGAGACTAAGTCAGGACTAAAGTTACTAGAGCGCGTAGCTGGTGTTATGAAAGAAGTACTGGAGGAAGCTGCATTAAATTCTAAGTCACCTGAGCAAGAAAAATCATCAATTAGCGAAGATAGCTCTACAAGTAGTTCCGAAGATGATTTACTTACAACAGAAGCTGCACAAACCAATGAAACGACAGAAGAAGAAATAAGAGAAAAAAGTAGTGCAAAGCGTATAGAAGAAGCAAGAGCCAAGATTGCAGAAGAAGCAAGCACAGAAGCCGACCAAGGAGCAATTGCCAAGAAAGAAGCTCAGAAACAAGCAGTAGTAGAAGCAAGAGAGGCACTTGAAACACAGGTTCTTGAAAATCCTAAAGAAAAAATTATTAAAGAAACTGAAAGCGGAAATGATGAACTGAAGATAAATCTTGTAATCCAGGGTAAGGAAGATTGGTTTTTCTATGCAGGCGAGGATTCCATCATAGACTCTCTTGGTGTAGAACCTTTCACAGATGAGCAACATGCTAATATATTAGAAAAACTTATCAAGGTAAGAAATAAATATACTAAAGAAAATAGAAATTTTGTTTTATTCATCCCACCTAATAAAGAAAGAATATATAGTGAGTATGTTCCAGACCAATATAAAAATATTACAGGAACTTCTCGTGTAGAAGAATTAGTAAAGTATATTAGAAAAAACAGCGACATCAATGTTGTATATCCAAGAAAAGAACTCATGGATGCTAAGCCAATATGTGATGTTTACTATAAAAGTGATACTCACTGGAATATGGTTGGCGGTTATGTTGGCGCAAGAAGTCTTATTGGTGCTTTAATGGGAAGTATCGACCCTTTAACATTCCTTAAGATAGAAGGAAAACCTTTCGTTGTCGGCGGTGACCTTCAAAAAATGGCTCGTATTCCTGATGGCTGGATTAACGATATGTATTACAATATTATAGGACTTACAGATGTTCCAATTGATGCAACTTATGTCTTGAATGATGAAGAACAAACTGGTATGGGTCTTATAGTAACTCATGCCAACGCTCCAAGAGATGATAGAAGACTTGTAATGATAAGAGATAGTTATGTAATGAATATGGCTCCAGTACTTCTATCTTATTTTAAACAATCAACTTTAATTCACTGGAAGAAAGTAGAAGAAACAGAGAAAGAACATTTTGAAAGTGGTGACATTTTTGTAATAGAATATGTAGAAAGATATTTAAGAGATTTAGAAGATCTACTTGATGATATATTAGCAAAATAATTTTGTAAATTTGTTCTAACTTTAGGAGGGAATATGATTTACACAAAAGAAATTGAATGCAAATGTCACGTAGCACAAGGAGCAAAGCACGGTGCAGCTCCAATACCTGAAGAAGGCAAGTGGGTAAAGGCACGTGAGATCAAGGACATTTCAGGTCTTACTCATGGCATAGGTTGGTGTGCTCCTCAACAAGGTGCATGTAAACTCACACTCAACATTAAGGAAGGAATCATACAAGAAGCTCTCGTTGAAACAATAGGTTGTTCTGGTATGACTCACTCAGCAGCAATGGCAAGTGAAATTCTTCCAGGACTCACACTTCTTGAAGCTCTAAACACAGATCTCGTTTGTGATGCAATCAATACTGCAATGAGAGAACTCTTCCTTCAAATTGTTTATGGCCGTTCTCAAACAGCATTTAGTGAAGGCGGTCTTCCAATTGGTGCAGCTCTTGATGACTTAGGCAAAGGCTCTCGTTCACAAATTGGAACTACATACGGAACAATAGAAAAAGGCCCACGTTATCTTGAAATAGCAGAAGGTTATATAACAAAACTAGCACTTGATGAAAATGATGAGATCATTGGTTACAAATATGTTTCACTAGGAAAGATGACAGACTTTATTAAAAAAGGTGATAGTCCTAATGAGGCATTTGAAAAAGCATCTGGCGAGTATGGTCGTATTAAAGATGCTGCAAAATTAATCGACCCAAGAGTTGAGTAAATAGGAAGGTGCGATTATGTTATTTGAAGGATATGAAAGAAGAATAGATAAAATCCAAAAAGTATGCGACGAGCTTGGATTTAAAAATATAGAAGATGCTAGGAACTTTGTAGAATCAAAAGGCCTTGATGTTTACAATATCGTAAAAGGAATACAGCCTATATGTTTTGAAAATGCATGCTGGGCATATATACTTGGTGCAGCAATTGCACTTAAGAAAGGATATAAGAGCGCAGCCGAGGCAGCATCTCTTGTTGGTGAAGGACTTCAAGCATTTTGTGTTCCAGGTAGTGTTGCAGAAAATAGAAAAGTAGGTCTAGGACATGGTAATCTTGCAGCAATGCTTCTATCTGAAGATACAAAATGTTTTTGCTTTCTTGCAGGACATGAATCATTTGCTGCAGCAGAAGGTGCAATAGGTATTGCAAATAATGCCAACAAAGTTAGAAAAAATCCTCTTAGAGTTATTTTAAATGGTCTTGGAAAAGATGCAGCACAGATTATTTCTAGAATCAATGGATTTACTCATGTAGAAACAGAATATGATTATGCAACGGGAAATTTGAAAGAAGTTTCAAGAAAATCTTATTCAAGTGGCGACAGAGCTAAGGTTAATTGTTATGGTGCCAATGATGTTCAAGAAGGTGTTGCAATAATGTGGAAAGAAGGAGTTGATATTTCTATCACAGGAAATTCTACTAACCCAACTCGTTTTCAACATCCAGTTGCAGCAACATATAAAAAAGAAAAATCAGAAAAGGGCGAGAAGTATTTCAGCGTTGCATCAGGTGGCGGTACAGGAAGAACTCTTCACCCTGATAACATGGCAGCAGGTCCAGCAAGTTATGGTATGACAGATACTATGGGACGTATGCACTCAGATGCACAGTTTGCAGGTAGCTCATCTGTTCCAGCTCACGTTGATATGATGGGACTTATCGGTGCAGGAAACAATCCTATGGTCGGAATGAGTGTTGCAGTTGCAGTTGCCCTCTCTCAAGTTAAGTAAAATGAACATTCTCTCAATTGATACAAGTGCCAAATCATCTTCGGCCTGCCTTTCTAAGGCAAATGATGGCAAAATAAAAATCATCTCTAAAAAAATAATCAATCATGTTGCAACCCAGTCGCAAACTATTCTTCCTGCAATAGATGAATGTCTCAAAAAATCTGTAGATAAATCTGCAGATAAATCTGCAGATAAGAACTATGATGCACTATCATTATGCGTTGGTCCTGGAAGTTTCACAGGACTTAGAGTTGGCGCTGCAACTATAAAAGGTCTAGCATTTGCAAGGAATTTAAAAATTGTTCCTATCTCATCTCTAGAAGCTCTAGCCTTAAATATTACATCAAAACTTGATAAGTTTAATACTAAAAATACTAGTGCTAAGTTTTTTGTAAATAAAAACACAGCTACTATAATAATCCCACTAATAGATGCAAGGGCAGGGAGGGTTTATTTTTCAGTATTTGACACAAAATTAAATAGATATATAGAAGATGACCACATAGAAATAAAAACTCTCCTTAACATCATAAGAGTCAAATTTCAAAATCTAAAATACAAAACAAATTTAATATTTGTAGGGGACGGCGCAAGTACTTATAAAAAACTAATAAATGATACCCTAAAATCAGTTAAAAATTTAAAATTAACATTTGCAAATGATAAGGAAAATAGCGATATTATCACATCTATAGCTTATTTATCACATAAGTATTTTGATAAAAAAGCTGTATATTCTAGTGATTTAAAATTAAATTATCTTCAAGCATCACAGGCAGAGCGTAATTTAAAATTAAAATAATGTATTCTATAACCAATATAAAAAATACAGATATAGATGAAGTCTTATCACTAGATAAGGAGTGTTTTTTAGATAATTGGTCTAGAAAAGAACTAGAAGGCATAGTAAGTAGAGAAAATAAAACAGATATAGTATTAATATATAGAAGTGATAAATTAAGCACGGAATATAATTTACCATCTTCTCTCATAGGATATGGAATCGTCCGCATTCTTTCTAAGGAAGGAATCAATGAAATAACAGAAGATAAAAAAGATCCTAACTCAGAAGCAGAAATTTTAAGAATACAAATCAGAAAGGAATTAAGAAATAAAGGTCTCGGTAAAAAATTATTTTCTGAGATGATGAATATATGTAATAGAAGATTTATCCCTAAGATTTATTTAGAAGTTAGAACATCCAATGCTCCAGCAATAAAAATATATGAACAAAATGGTTTTGTAAAAACAGGCACACGCAAGAACTATTACCAAAACCCACAAGAAGATGCCACCCTCATGACCAAAACAAATTTATAATTATGAGTATAAAGAATGTAAATAAAAAATTTTTAATATTTGCCATACTAAGCTCTGCTTTCTTTATATTTTCTATGGTGAACAACCTTATGCACTCTCCACTTTGGGGAGATGAATGGATAGAATATTCAATTTCTCAGTTACCACTTGTTGCTAAGGATTTTACTTTAGCAGGAAAGCCAGAAGGCATAAGAGGTATATATAGATTATTTCCATTGTTTCATTCTTGTGGAAATACATTCCAGCCACCACTTTATAATGTCATTATGCATTTTTATCTTAAGATATCTAACGACTTATTATGGTTTAGATTATTTAATGTATTTCTATCTGTTATAACAGGAGTATATTTATTTAAGACTATAAAACTAATTACTAACAAGTGGTTAGGACTTGTAGGAGTCGCATTTATATCAGTATTTTATTGGTGGATCTATACAGTTCAAGAATGTTCAGAATACTGTCTTATGTTATTCTTCCAAGTTATGTCTATTTATTTTTTCACAAAATTATTTTTAGACTTTAATGATAATAAAGAATTAAATTTTAAGTATGTAATATTATTTATAACATCTTGCACCTGTGCAATTTATTCTCAATATGGTGCCGTTTTCTTGTGTATACCTTTACTTATAATATTTTTTATCAAAGTAGCAACTACATGTGATAAGAAAACTACATTCAAAATATTAAAAACATATATTTTATATTTTATCTTCCTTGCACTTCCCTTACTTCTAATATATGTAAGGGCTCAATTTAAGGGAAATAAGATTATAGAAAATTCTAACCTCCTTGATATAACTTACATAACAGACTTATTTACAACATTTGGCTCACTTATAGGCTTTCTTATCTTAGGTTCACTTAAATACAACTTATTCTTCATCATACTTGGTCTAATCATCATTGCAAATTCTATTTACATGCTTGTTTCTAAAAACACGCCATATATCAAGAAGATTATTCTTTTAGTATTATTTATAACTTATATTACAAGTTATACTTTGATAAAAATGCATATCTATGCCGTTGCAGCAAATTCTTCATATGCAGGATTTTACTCAAGATATTCTACATTTTATATCCCAATAGCTGTATTATTTATTTTGATAAACATTCATGAACTCTTATCTCACAAAGTATTAAAATTTTTATCATTTGCCATGATTGTTTTCCTTATCGCTGCATCAGTTTTTTCTTACAAAATAATTTTAAGAAATTGGGAGAAGACAGCAGACTTTGAAATGCTTAAAATTTATGCTGACCACGAAGGATACAAAAAACCTACAGTACTTCTTGGAAACAGCAGATCTTTTGGTTTTGGTTTTTATGTTAAGAATTATTACGACGGCAAGATCGAAACTTACACAGATATAGATACTACCCTTGATGAATTTTATATTTATGCAGTTGATTGGATTGGTGAGAGTAGAAGTAAGATTGATGACCTCATCAGAAATTCTGAAAGCCTAGGATATAAATATATAGAATATTATGCAAGGGATACATATAATATGCTTTATTATTTTTATAGGAAATAAATAAAGATATTTCAAGGCAAATTGAAAATAGTCCAATTCGTGGTATAATAAAATTAATCATATATAAATTTTTTGGAGGTTTATATGAAAAAGATTCTATCTTATGTACTCACTTTATCATTAATTTCATTCGTGCTTACAAGCTGTGGTTCTAGCAACTCAGCAGCCAAGAATGAAACACCAGCACCAGTTGCTAATGAAGCAGCAGCTTCTACATCAAAAGGCAAAGTTATGATTTATTCTTCTATGCAAGAAGCACAACTTCAAGCAATCAAGAAAGGTTTTGAAGCTAAGTATCCAGACATAACACTTGATTATTATTTTGCATCAGGCGGAAAGGTTATGACTAAGATGACAACAGAAGCACAAAGTGGTCAGATTGATGCTGACGTAGTATGGCTCGGCGATCCATCAGATTATGAAGGATTTAAGAAAGAAGGTTATCTTCAACCATATTATTCACCAGAATCAGCACACATACCACAAAATTATATAGATAAAGATGGTTATTATACAGCAGCTCGTCTTGTTACTATGGGTATTGCTTGGTCAACACTTAGCGGTGTAGGAATTTCAGATGAAGAAGCTCCTAAGACATGGAATGAACTTCTTGATCCAAAGTGGAAGGGACAACTTGTTATGACAGACCCAGCACAAGCATCAACAACAAAGTATTGGATGGCAGCAATGATGCAGAATTCAAGATATGGAGTAGATTTCTTCCAGAAACTTCACGACAATGGTTGCGAACTTGAATCAGGAACAACAGCAACGCATAATCAAGTCGCTGCAGGTTCTTATAAAGTTGGTATCTGTCTTGACTATGTATCAGCTAACTTAATCAACGAAGGTAGCCCTATGAAGTTCCACTACACAGATGAAGATGTAGTAACAATGACAAGCCCACTTGGCTTAATTGCTAATTGCGCTAACCCAGACAATGGTAAGAAGTTATATGACTATATTCTTTCTAAGGAAGGTCAACAAATTCTTGTAGAAAACAATCTTGTATCAGTTCGTGATGATGTAGAAAACAAAGTTGATACAAGTGCTATAGCAGCTAAGAACGTTGATGTTAACTTTGATGACCTTGCAGAAAATACACCAAAATATCTTGACGAGTTCAACAAAATCTGGAATAAATAATTTTTAATAAATTTAAAAAGAGTGGAGTTAATCCGCTCTTTTTTTAACAGGAGAAATTATGGCCAACGTAAAGTTTGAAAATGTATCAGTATCATATGGCAAGAAGCAGGTTTTGAAAAACTTTTCTCTTGAAGTAAACAGTGGCGAAATTCTCTGTCTCGTAGGTCCATCAGGTTGTGGAAAGACAACTTTAGTAAGAGCACTTCTTGGTCTTTCAAAACCAGATACAGGTAGGATATCTATCGGTGATAGAGTTTTATATGATGACGAGAAGAGAATAAATGTTCCTGCAGAAAAGAGAAATATAGGAATAGTATTTCAGGACTACGCCGTATGGCCTCACATGACAGTTTTAGAAAATGTCATGTATCCCCTAAGAAAGAGAAAAGTCCCAAAGGATGAAATAAAATCTAGAGCAACTAAGGCTTTAGAGATGGTTCACATGGTAGAGTATGCTAATCACTTGCCTAGTCAGTTAAGTGGTGGACAACAACAGAGAGTTGCAATAGCTCGTGCAATCGTAGTTGATTCAGATGTTTTAGTAATGGATGAACCAATTACAAATCTTGATGCAAAACTTCGTGAGGAAATGTTAATAGAAATTAGAATGCTCCAAAAAAGACTTGGTGCAACAATTCTTTACATAACTCACGACCAACAGTCAGCACTTCAGCTCTGTGATAAGCTTGCAATCATGCAGAAAGATGGCAGCCTTTGCCAGTATGGAACAGATGATCAGATAATCTTAAATCCTGCCAACAGATTTACATTTGAATTCATAGGAAATAGTAATTTTATTCCAGTTATAGAACAAGCAGGAAAGGTATATCTAGACTGTGGAGATAAATTTTTATATGAAGGTGAAACTCCAAGTGGAGTTAGTCTCAATGGAAAGGACCTAGCTGTTAGACTTAATGACGTAGTTTTCGACAATTCTTCTAATATAAAAGCTAAGGTTACAAGCAGAATTTTCCTTGGAAATGAATATGATTATTTCTTAACAATAGGAAATAAAGAAATAAGAGTAGAGCAGGCAATGCTTGATGCCAAGGAACATGGTGTTGTAAATGAGGGCGACACTGTAGGAATAAAATTTTTGAATCCTCATTTCTACGAAAGAGAGGAGGTGTAAATTATGGGTAATAAAGATTATGCCATCCTTGATGGAAAGAAAGCAATCAGCGTAGATAAATTAATTACTTTGATAAGTTTCATCTTATTACTTATCATAGTTGTCATCCCTATTTTCATGATAGTTTTCAACACATTCTTTAGCCAGACAGGAAATACATGGAAGTTTGAATTATCAATGTTCATAAGGCAGATGACAGATACTAAAAATCTTGCTGCAATGTGGAATACAATAGTAATTGCATTCTTTGCAACAATATTTGGAACAATCATGGGTGTGTTTTATGCATGGTTACTTGGTAGAAGTGATATTCCAGCCAAGGGACTTATGAGAGCATTATTCAACATTCCATATATGTTCCCTCCATTTCTTGGAGCCATGGCATGGGATATGTTGCTTAACAGTCGTTCAGGATATCTCAACAGATTCCTTATGCAGACATTTAATCTATCTAAGATGCCGTTTGAAATAAATTCAGTTTGGGGAATTATCTTCGTTGAAGTAAGTTATTTCTTCCCATTCGTATTTATGCAAGTAGTTTCATCACTAGAGAGAATGGATCCAACACTTGAAGAGTGTGCAAGAATAGCAGGTGCAAGTCAGGGAACAGTAATTAGAAAGATAACGCTTCCACTTATGAAACCTGCAATCAGTGCAGGAGCACTTCTTATTCTTACATCTTCACTTGCTCACTTTGGTGTTCCATCAATTCTTGGTTATGCCAAGAGAATATATACGCTTCCAACTAGAATATATGCAATCATTTACAATGCAGGTGGAAATTTCCAAGGCATACGTGAAGGTGCAGCACTTTCAGTTATGCTTGTTATAGTTGTATCACTTGCACTTGTATTGCAGAATATAATTCTATCTTCAGGAAGTTATGACATCATCAAGGGAAAGAGTATGAGACCAACTCTTATTAAGTTAAGAGGTGCCAAGATTCCTTTGTTCATACTATCAATATTCACACTTATACTTATAGTTGTTGTTCCACTTGTAATGATAGTACTTATGTCATTCCTTAAAGCATATGGACTTCCTCTGAGTGTATCTAATTTTACATTTGAACAATATGAAAGAGTGTTATTTAGAGGTGGAGGAACAGTTGATGCAATTAAGAATTCTCTATTTGTATCTGTAACTGCAGGTATCGTCTGTATGTTCCTTGGAACACTTATTGCCTACGTAGTTCAGAAAATTAAACCAAAAGGCAAGGGTGCTCTTGAAGTTTTATCTATGCTTCCATATGCAATACCTGGAACAGTTCTATCTATAGGTGTAATTCTTGCATGGAGTGGTGGAATATTTGGAATCAATTTATATAACACAATATGGATTATTCTTGTTGCATATCTTGCAAGATACCTTTCATTCTCTATGAAGACAAGTAGTGCAGCACTTCTTCAAGTAAATAATAGCTTAGAAGAAGCAGCAAGAGCTTGCGGTGCTTCTCACTCAGAAAGTTTATCAGATATAACACTTCCACTTATAAGACCTGCAATGGTATCTGGTTTCTTCCTTATCTTCCTTCCAGCGATGAGAGAAGTTACAACATCAATCTTACTTTATGGACCATACACAAGAACACTCGGCGTTCAGATATATTCTCTTCGTGAAGCAGGAATGATTCCTCAAGCTGCAGCACTTGCAACAGTAACTATCGGTTTGATCGTTGTATTAAATACAATTGTTAATCAGATAACTAAAGATAGGAAAGGAGTTTAATTATGGGCGATCAGATAGTATTGAGAAATGTAACTAAGAGATTTTCAACTAAGACTATGGGCGACATAGTTGCAGTAGATAATTTCAATATAAATGTTAAGGAAGGAGAGTGTTTTTCTTTCCTTGGTCCATCAGGTTGTGGCAAATCAACTACATTAAGAATGATTGCAGGATTTGAAGACCTATCAGAGGGCGAGATAGAATTATGTGGTCAACTTGTATCAAGTAAGTCCAAGAATTTATATGTTCCACCAGAAAAAAGAGGACTTGGAATGGTTTTCCAAGCATTTGCAGTATGGCCACATATGAATGTATTTGAAAATGTTGCCTTCCCACTTCGCATACAGAAAGTAAACAATATGGATATCAATCAGAAGGTTGCAGAAGCTCTAAAGCACACATCTCTTACAGGACTTGAAAAAGTTTATCCATCAGAATTAAGCGGTGGTCAGCAACAACGTATAGCACTTGCTCGTGCAATCGTTACAAATCCTAAAGTAATGCTTCTTGATGAGCCATTATCAAATCTTGATCCAAAACTTCGTGAGAGTATGAGATTTGAAATAAAAGCTCTTCAGCGTAAGTTCAACTTCACAATCATCTTCGTTACTCACGACCAATCAGAAGCTATGGCTATATCTGACCGCATGATGGTTTGTGACATGGGTAAGATTATGCAGATAGACACACCAGAAAATTTATATAACAAACCAGTAAATAGATTTGTTCATAATTTCCTTGGTGAGAGCACATTCGTTGAAGTAGTAATTAAAGATGGCAAAGTTTATCCTAAGGGACATATGGATCAAAACATTAATATCAATATTCCTTCTAATGCAAGTAATGAGATGGTAATTGCCACAAGACCTAATGAAATATCACTTACTAAAGAAACAGATGGTTTTAAGACTCATATTGAAAAGAGAACCTTCCTTACCGACAGAACAGAATATCTTGTTCCTATAGGTGGTCAGCTCCTCAAAGTTCAGACTCCACACAGAATTCGTTTTGAGCAAAATGAAGAATGTTTCATCAAGTTCGTAGAACCAATGTGGTATGAGGCAGATGATAAGGAAGCAGAGAAAGAACGCCACAAACGTCAGCTCATCTAATACATAGTAAAAGAATTAAATAAAAAAATGCCCCGTACTCACGGGGCATTTTCACAAACCACCTTACCAAAATCTATGGGAAAATGCCTAATATAGTCCAGAAAACCATGGAAAAATGCCAAAATTGACCTCAAAATCTATGGAAAAAATGCCAAAAACCACTTCAAAAACTATGGAAAAAATGCCATAATTAGACTATGTTATACAGAAAAATAAAGGATAAAATATCTAAGTTCTATGACGATAACCCTAAAAAGGTTCTTATAGTTGACGGTGCCAGACAAGTTGGCAAGACATTTATTATTCGTCAGGTAGGGGCGGAAAAATTCAAAAACTTTATTGAGATTAATATGCTTGAAGACAAATTGCTCAGAAAAGAGTTCGCGAATGTCAGAAGTGTTGAAGATTTTTATATTAGGGTTAGCAGTATTGCTGGAGAAAAAATGCAAGCATCAAATGATACATTAATATTCATTGATGAAATTCAGGAGTATCCAGAATTGATAACCCTACTTAAATTTTTAAATGACGACGGAAAATATAGATTCATTGCTAGTGGGTCACTTCTTGGAATAGCACTCTCCAATATAACATCAATTCCTATAGGAACCATAGAAATAATGCAGATGTACCCACTGGATTTTGAAGAATTTATGATGGCAAATGCTGTTGGAGTCGACTATATCGATTTTATAAAAGATAAAATTTTGAAAAGAGAATCTTTAGAAGAAGTAGACCATAATAGAGTATTAGATTTGTTTAAAAAGTATTTACTTGTCGGAGGAATGCCCGACGTCATAAATTCTTATCTCGCTAGAAAAAATATACA
Source organism: uncultured Lachnospiraceae bacterium (assembly GCA_946407765.1). Lineage (GTDB taxonomy): Bacteria > Bacillota > Clostridia > Lachnospirales > Lachnospiraceae > UBA3633. The sequence continues at coordinate 14,373 of CAMJPD010000004.1, read as the reverse complement.
AGAAGTACGAACAATTCAAAACACTATAATCAATTTATATAAAACCGATTGCTCAAAATACGATAGGGCAAGTAGATTAAAAATACAGCGAATATATGAGCTTATTCCATCGTATATGGAAAATAAGAAAAAAAGGGTAATATTAAAGACGATAGAAAACAAAAGCGGTAAGGTGTCTGCTGATTATCAAGATGAATTTGACTACTTAATTAATTCAGGGATTGCGTTAGAAGTTAAATCTATATCAGAGCCTAAATTTCCACTGTTGCAATCAACCATGAAAAATTTACTGAAATTATACATGAATGATGTGGGATTGCTGACCTGTTTATTATATGGGAATAATATTAGTCCTATAATAGAAAACATAGAATCAATAAATCTAGGCAGTGTTTATGAAACTGTAATTGCTACAGAGCTAAAAGCACACGGAAAAACATTATACTACTTTGATAGCAAGAAACAAGGCGAAGTAGATTTCCTTGTTGATGATTATAATAATTTGTCTGTTGTGCCTATAGAAGTTAAATCGGGCAAGAACTATTACACGCATACTGCAATGACAAATCTGTCCGAAATAAAAAACTATAACATTAAGTCAGGTTATGTCCTTAGTAACAGCAAAATCGTATCCACTTCAGAGCCAATTACCTACCTCCCAATTTACGCCATAATTTGCCTATAATATTGTGTTACTGGTAGGTTATATACGATGGTGAATGTTAAAATATAATATGGAGAAATCATAATGCATAAGAATGGTATAAAATTAATAAGTGTATTTATTATTCTATTGGCTCTAGCTATAGGATGCTCTGCAAATAATGTTGATACGGAAAAAATAAAGGCAAATGCGACAATTACGTATTTATTAAACACTCGCACAAAAAAGGTCCACTCAAAGGACTGTGGTGTAGGCGGGCGATCTAAGGAAAAAAATAAAAAATATATAACAGACTCGCTCAACAATATTATTGCTAGCGGATATACTATTTGTGGTGATTGTAATGCAGGAATAAAAAAGTCTTTTTGGCTAGATATTTTTAAAGTATTTGATAATAGCTACGATATATACATGGATTATGATGATATGGAATTGCCATCAAGAGACCAATACATAAATGCCATCGAGTCCATAGGGGAATGGTATGTTGGCCACGTCCCTACCTACTGCAAAAAACTACAAGTGGAAAAGGCGAATGAGTATGAAGGTAGAGAAAAAAATATTAACAGCATTAACCTAAAATCAAAAAACCTTATTGGCAATATATTGGGAACTGAGAAGAATTATAAATATATAACCAGCGAGAAAACAAATTTAACAATAGATAAATTGAATGATGATGATAGCATATTAAAAGCAAATGAAAATGCAATTGCAAATTATAAAGAATATTATGGAGCAATAAATGTGAGGGGTGGAATATTACAGTATCCATGCAAGTTAATAAGTGATGGTAAGGACTATAACATGGCAGGGGATGATTGCGTAAGATATATATTTACAATTTTGAATAGTATAGATTCGCAGTTCGTAGCACGTATTGCTAAAACATCTATGACAACATGGAGCAAGATTGGATCTGAAATATTTTACAGGAATGTAGGGGCCTTTGTCGGAGCCATGATGAAAAACGGATTTGTCGTTTACGATTCAAAAGAACAATTGCCGAATAGTAAAATAAATAAAATAGATGAAAATTTCAAACTGGAGAAAGGTGATATCATATGTAGGCAGGGGCATGTGCATATTTATATTGGAAATGATGGCACTGATAATTTTGGTTGGGGAAAGGTCAATAGATATTTCCCAGCACGATATAATTTTAGTGTAGAAAAATCCGAAGCTAATGATTATTTAATAAAAATGGATAATAACAATGGCGCAGAATACTATACGAGAGTGTATAGATATGTTGGAGGAAACTAAAATGAAATTCTCAAAATTACATAAAATAATTTTACTACTTATCGTACTTATAATAATTTTAATATTTACTCGCAATCACTTGACAAAACTGAGTAGGAATGAAAGATATAAACATTCATACATTGGAAGTACAATCGAAAAGATAGAAAATGGAGAATTACAATTTAAACACTTAACTGACACTCGAATAGAAGATGTGGCAATTATGTTATTCTATGACAAATCAATATGGGATAAGTTGCCATTGTCAAATCATTTCGTTGAAAAGTTTAAGACCCCCAGTGGGATTATAAAAAAATATAATAAATACGATACGATTGACGTGGGACTTTCCAACAATTATACTAAGAATAATATTGTTGATGTTATGTGTACAGAAAGAGACAGTATTTTATCAAGTATAACGGGAAAAAATATAACTACTGTATATACATTTGAATACATAATAGACGAAAATGGTATGTTGGACGATCTAATACTTTTAAAGGAAGAAGATATTAATTCAATGACATCGGAAACATATGCTGAAAGAACATATAGTCAAGCAGAATCATAAAGAGCTAAGAAGTAAGGATATCTAGCGCCTTTTGAAACAAAAAAGCACCGTTATACAGGTGCTTTTTAAATATAATTTTGAGAAAAATTAGAATAAATGCAAGTATCTGTCAACTTCCCAGTTGGTTACATGCTGAGAAAAATCTTTCCACTCTTCACATTTTGCATATAAATACTTAGCATAAACATGCTCACCGAGAACATCCTTAAGGAATGGATCGTTCTTAAATTCATTTATAGCAGCTTCAAGTGAGAGAGGAAGAATACCTATATTGTAATCAACCATCTCAGCATCTGACATTTCAAATATGTTTTTATTTACTGCTGGTGGACATACAAGTTTATTTTTTATACCATCAAGACCAGCTGCAAGACATACTGCAAAACAAAGATATGGATTGCAAGAAGGATCTGGTGATCTAAGTTCTACTCTTGTTGCCTCAGGTCTAGAATTTGGAATTCTAAGAAGTGGAGATCTGTTTTTTGTTCCCCATGCAATATTTACAGGAGCTTCAAAACCAGGAACAAGTCTCTTATAAGAATTTACAAGTGGATTACATATTAAAGTCATGCCCTTTATATGTTTAATAATTCCAGCCATGAAGTGATAAGCAATCTTTGATAGATGATTTGGATCGCTCTCATCATAGAAAACATTTTTTCCAGAATTATCAGAAAGAGACATATTCATATGCATACCATTTCCTGCAATTCCATAAACAGGCTTTGGCATAAATGTTGCAACAAGATTATTATCAGCAGCAACTTTCTTAATTGTATTCTTTACTGTGATTGCATTATCAGCAGTTGATAGTGCCTCTCCATATTTAAAATCTATTTCGTGCTGACCTGGACCACATTCATGATGAGCAGCTTCAACTTCAATTCCAAACTTCTCAAGTTCAAAAATCATTTCGCGTCTTGCTTCTTCACCTTTATCTGTTGGACCAAAACCAAAATATCCTGCCTTATCTTCAGTGTGAGTTGTCACATGACCTTTCTCATCAAGATCGAAAAGATAAAATTCAAATTCAGGACCAACATTGAAAGTATATCCAAGCGCCTTTGCCTCAGCTATTGTTCTCTTAAGAATATATCTTGGATCACCTTCAAAAGGCTCACCGTTTCCGTTGTAAGCATCACATATGATTCTTGCAATTTTTTTATCATTCTTAATTTCATCAGGAAGCAAGGCAAATGTATTAAGGTCAGGTTTTAAAAACATATCTGCTTCTTCAATACGAACAAATCCTTCAATTGAAGAACCATCGAATGAACAACCATTATCTAAAACTCTTGGGAGTTGACTTACAGGAAGGCATATGTTTCTTGTCTGTCCTACGATGTCGACAAACTGTAAGCGCACAAGACCGATATTTTTTTCTTTAACAATTTTTAGAATTTCGTCTTTTGAAATATTACCCATAAGACACCTCCTATACCTAAAATAAGATTTTACATCAAAAACCTTTTATTGTCTACATTATTAATTTCAATTTAATATCTATTTGTGATAAAATTAGAACAATATATAAAGGTGTTAGATGAAGGTAGGAATTTTTGATTCAGGTTTTGGTGGATCATCAGTTTTAAGAAATATAATAAGTAAGACTCATTGTAAAAGCTTTGTTTACTATGCAGATAGAGCAAATGCACCTTATGGTCTCAAGGAAAATCTAGATATATATAGATATACTAAACAAGGAATGTCTTTTTTATTAGATCATGGAGCACAAGTAGCAATAATAGCATGTAATACAGCAACGGCAGCATCTTGTCCTAGAATAGAAAGAGAATATGATATGCCTATAATAGGAATTCATCCACCAATATTTGATGCAATAGAAATTTATAACGATAATCATAAGAACGATAGAAATAAAATCCCAACAATCTTAGTTTATGCAACAGCAGCAACACTTGGTGGCGAGCACGTCATACAAAATAAGCATAGAATAGAAGATAATCACAAAGCCAATATTGAACTTATATCTTGTTCCAATATAGTTCCACTAATAGAATCTAAGAAAACTGAAAGTGAAGAATTTTTTAATACACTTAAGAAAACTTTTGAACCATATAAGAATAAAAAAATTGATGCATTACTTTTTTCATGTACACATTTGCCATTAATAGATAAGCAGATATATGAAGTACTTGGATATACTCCAGAGATAGTTTTAGATGGCAGCGAGTATGTAATCGATAAATTAAAACAATACGAAGAATATGAAAAAGAAATTTTAGGTGCAAATTATAAAGAAGCTACGGACATAGAAGTATTCCTTCATGATACTAAAGAAGGTTCTAATTCATTTGACCAATTTGCTAATTATCTAAATATAGATGTAAGTAAGATAAAAGAAATCTAATACAATTTAGAATAAATGCTTAATCATTATATATTAAAATAGTGCATATATTTGCATAAATTATTGCCATGTGGTAGTATATAAAAGTCGTAATTAATGGACATAAAGGGGGGGTTATGAAAAATATTAAAAGAATTTTATCAATAATACTTTTGGGCTCACTTGTTTTTTCTCTATCTTCTTGTGGCTCATCTAATAATGTAGCAATAGCAACAGGTGGAACAAGTGGAACATATTATGGTTTCACAGGAGTAGTTGCACAAGTATTAAATGATAAATTAGGTGGAAAGATAAATTTTACAGTAGAATCAACAGGTGCATCTAAGGCCAATGTTCAATTAGTAGATAGTGGCGATTGTAAGATAGCACTTCTTCAAAATGATGTTATGTATTATGCATATACAGCAACAGATATGTTTGAAGGTTCAAACCCAGTAACAAGTTTTTCTTCTATAGCAGGTGTTTATCCAGAAACAATTCAGATAGTAGCTCAGAAGGGAATTACGTCTGTAGATCAATTAAGAGGCAAGGTTGTATCAGTAGGTGATGCAGGATCTGGCGTTGAATTTAATGCACGCCAAGTTCTTGAAGCTTATGGCATGGATATAGATAAGGACATTAAGAAGAACAATCAATCATTTGCAGACAGCGCTGATTCACTTAAGAATGGAACAATAGATGCCGCATTTGTTGTTGCAGGACATCCTACAGTAGCAATTACAGAACTTGCATCTAATTATGATTTTGAAATTTTAAATATAGATGATGTGCATTTAGCTGCACTTCAGAGCAAGTATTCATTCTATTCTAAGGCAACAATACCTAATGGAACATATAGCAAGATTAACGGTGCAAGACAGACTGCAGCAGTTGTGGCAACATTTATTGCAGGCAACAATGTTTCAGAAGATACAGTTTACGAATTTACTAAGGGCTTATTCGAGTATAAGAATGATTTCCAACATGCCAAGGCAGAACAGATCGACATAAATTATGCATATGAGACAGCTAAGTCAATCAACATCCACCCTGGTGCATTAAAGTATTATAAAGAAAAAGGACTAGTGAAGTAATTAAGCTCTTTTGCAGAACAAAAAAGCAATATGATTCAATAAAGCAAATCGTCATTAGAGCGTTAGTTTTACTGACGATTTTTATTTTTACAGCTTGTACCAAAACAAAATATTTATGCATAACAAATACTAACACGGGCGCTGTATTAGAAAGATACAAAATAAATAACACTCCATATGAATTCAGCGTTGAGTTTATTCATTCAGTAAATAATTCTCCAGTGCGCGACTATTATGAAATAGATGGGGATGGGAACATATACGTTACCAAAACAACTTATTACGGATTTGGCGCAGGAGTTCAGACCGAGCTCAATGAAGGCGAGAGTTTTTCTTATGGCGATAATGGCGAGATGATTGTATCTAATATAAATAAAAAAATAGATCACCTAACTTATTTTGTAGGAACAATTTCAGACCATATATTAAGAATGGAAGATAAAGAAATATCGCTCTTAGGTCTTTGCGGGAAGAATGCACATATAGAATTTAAAATTAATTAGTTAGGCAAATATTAAAAGGGGAAATACATGCCAGGCAAGAATACAAATGCAAAACAAGATGATATGGTGCACGCTCAGTATGAAGCGCATCATAGTGATATTAAAGAAAAAATAAATAAGGTTCTTGAAAAGTATGACCAAGGCTCTAATACTCGTAAGTGGACAGGAGTAAGAGAGTTAATCATAAATCTTTTTCTTGCAGCATTTGCCATCTACTCGGTCCTTATAAATTTTATTTTTCATTTTGATACAAGAATTAACAGAGCATCATTTACAGGTGCAGTAGTTGTTTTTGTTTACCTTTTGTATCCAGCTAGGAAAGATAGGGCTGTCAAGGAAAATCACATGCCTTGGTATGATATTTTACTTTGCGCAGGCGGTGGTTTTGCATATTTTTGGTTTGTATTTCACGCAAGTGAAATTATAAATAAAGGCTTAAATATAGGGCCATTTCTTCTAATTCTTGGAGTTATAGGAATAATTGCGACTCTTGAAGCATGTAGAAGAGCGGTTGGACTTCCTATAGTAATTGTCGCAACCAGCTTTATAATTTATGGCCTTGTTTACAGATTTACAAGAAATCCAAATCTATTTGCAATGCTCAATAGAAATGTTTACGACCTCTTTTATACAACAGATGGAATCATAGGAACTCCAATAAGAGCATGTCAGACATTTATAGTTTTATTTGTAATCTTTGGTTCCTTCCTTGAAAGGACCGGCATATCAGACTTTTTTATCCAGTTTGCTAATTCAGTAGCAGGAGGGTCAAGCGGTGGTCCTGCCAAAGTTGCAGTTATCTCATCTGCACTTTGCGGTATGGTAAGCGGTTCATCAGTTGGAAACACTGTTACAACAGGTGCAATCACTATTCCTCTTATGAAGAAGAATGGATATAAAGGAGAGTTTGCAGGTGCAGTAGAAGCAGCAGCATCAACAGGTGGGCAAATAATGCCTCCTATCATGGGTGCGGCAGCCTTCCTTATGATTGAATATACCAATCAGAAATATAGTTTCATTGCACTTCGTGCATGTCTACCTGCTCTTTTATATTTTGCAGGAATATTTATTTCAGTTCATCTTGAAGCTAAAAAACTTGGGCTTAAAGGATTATCAAAAAGAGAATTACCAAAACTGACTAATATATTAAAAGATTCTTGGTATTTAGTTTTCCCACTTATAATACTAGTGTACTTAATTATAAATTACACACTTCCACTTGCAGCAGTTGTTGCAACTGTTGCTGCAATTATTGTTGCTATAATTACAGATGCCAAGAAATATTTTGCTAGTCCAAAGAAAGTAGATGTAACCACAGCACTTGCAACATATACAAAACATTTCGTATATGAAGATTTTTTAACTAAAGATACATCTGAAATGTCATTATATAAAATATTTACAGGACTTGTTGCTGGTGCAAAATCTGCAACAACAGTAGGCGTCGCATGTAGTGCAGCAGGAATAATTGCTTGCATTATCACATCAACAGGTATAGGACAGATTTTAATTTCAGGAATAGTAAGTGTATCAAGTATAGTTAGTCACCCACAAGGTCAGCTACTAATTGCAATGTTCCTTACTATGATTACTTGTATAGTTCTTGGTATGGGCGTTCCAACTACAGCTAACTATGTAATTATGGCAACAACTTGTGCTCCTATATTAACTGAGATGGGAATGAATAATTTTGCGGCCCATATGTTTGTTTTCTATTTTGGAATAGTTGCAGATATCACTCCTCCAGTTGCACTTGCTGCCTATGCAGGTGCTGCAATAGCAGAGGCAAAGCCTATGAAAACTGCAATCAATGCATCACTTCTTGCAATTGCAGCATTCATAGTTCCATATATTTTTGGTCTTAACCCAGCACTTTTATTTATCAATACTAATATTTTTGAAGTCATTACTATAGTAATAACTTCACTTGCAGGAATGTTTGGCGTTGCAGCTGGTATTAGAGGCTTTGCACTTGCACCAGTTGGAAGAATAGAAAGAGCAATTTTAATATTTGGAGGACTCCTTCTTATATATCCAGGACTTGAATCAGATGTTATAGGACTCACCTGCGTATTTGGAGTTTTATTCCTAAGTAAAATAATTAAAAGAAAAACGAAAAAGGAAGTATAAAGTTAAGTAAATATGTGCGGTATAGTTGGTTTCTCAGGAAAAGAAAAAGCAGTTGATGCGATCTATACAGGTCTAAAACATTTAGAGTACAGAGGTTATGATTCTGCAGGCATCGCAGTAAACAACAATGGCTCACTTAGAATGCTTAAAGCATCAGGCAACCTAGAAAATTTAAAACAAAAACTAGATAATGATAAATTAGAAGGTCCTTGTGGCATAGGTCATACAAGATGGGCAACACATGGAGCTCCAACAGATGTTAATGCCCATCCGCACTTATCTTCCGATGGCAAATTTGCCATAGTCCACAATGGTATTATAGAAAATTATCTTGAATTAAAAGAAGAATTAATAAAAGAGGGATATAAGTTTTTAAGTGAAACAGATACTGAAGTAATTGTTCACTTACTTGAACATTATTATAAAGGAGATGTTAAGGAAGCTTTTCTTAAGACAGTATCTAGACTTGAAGGTTCTTATGCAATAGGCGTTATATGTAGTGATAATCCAGGCGTTGCTTATGCAGCCAAGTATTTTGCACCGCTAATTGTTGGCATAGGTGATGGTGAAAATCTTTTTGCATCAGATGTAACTGCAATTATAGGGCATACCAAGAACGTAATTTATCTTGAAGATGGTGAGTTTGCAGAAATATCTAAAGACAAAGTTACAATTTATGATTTTAAGGGAAATGAAGTAAAGAAGGAAATTTCTAAAGTAGAGTGGGATGTAGAATCTGCTGAAAAGGGTGGCTACGAACATTTTATGCTCAAGGAAATTATGGAACAACCAAAGGCAATCAAGTCTGCAATAGAACCAAGAATTAAAAATGGCCGTATTGTCTTAGAAAATGAAGAAGAACTAGCATCTGCATGCAAGAATATAGAAAGAATTGTCATTTCAGCTTGTGGCTCTGCCTTCCATGCAGGTTATGTAGGCCGTTATATTATAGAAGAATTGTGTAAGAAGTCAGTTAAGATAGAATACGCAAGTGAACTTAGATATTCAAGCCCAGTTATTAATGAAAAAGCTTTAACAATAGTTGTATCTCAATCAGGTGAGACAGCTGATACTATAGCAGCACTGAAGGAATGTAAGGCTCGAGGTTCTAAAGTTCTTGCAATAGTAAATGTTGTTGGAAGTACAATTGCAAAACTTGCAGACTTTGTTTTATATACTTATGCAGGACCAGAAATTGCAGTTGCAACAACTAAGGGCTATACAACTCAAGTTGCAGTATTTGATCTTTTTGCAGTATGGCTTGCAGATAAATTAAAAACTATAGATGAAAAAATTTATAATAATCTTGTTGATGATATTATGCAATTACCAGAAAGAATTCAACGTTCAATTGATTTAAATCCTAATGTAGAAAAACTTGCTAGGAAATATTACAAGAATGATGTTGTTTTCTTTATAGGCAGAAATCTTGATTATGCAGTTGGTCTTGAAGCATCACTTAAATTAAAAGAAATTTCTTATCTTCACTCAGAAGCTTATGCAGCAGGTGAGTTAAAGCATGGAACAATTGCTCTCATAGAAGATGGAAGTCTCGTTGTTGCTCTTGCTTGTAGAGAAGATCTATATGCCAAGACTATGTCCAATGTTAAGGAAGTAAAGGCAAGGGGGGCAAATGTTGTTGCAGTCACAGATGAAGATAATAAAGATATATTTACTGAAGCTAGTGATGTAATTTTAATTCCTAAGATAAACTCGCTTTTTGTTGCAGCATGTGAAGTAGTTCCTCTTCAATTATTTTCATATTATATTGCTAAGGAAAGAGGCTGCGATATAGATAAACCAAAAAATCTTGCAAAATCAGTAACAGTAGAATAATAAAAATTAAATAAAATAGGAGATATCATGGAAAAGAAACAGTTCCAAACAGAATCCAAAAAACTTCTTGATATGATGATAAATTCTGTTTATACCCACAAAGAAATTTTTTTACGTGAAATCATATCTAATGCATCAGATGCTATTGATAAGAGACATTTCTTATCACTCACAGACCAGAAGTATTCACTAAAGAGTGGATCTTTTGAAATTTTTATAGCAGTAGATAAAGATAAAAGAACGATTACTATTTCAGACAACGGAATAGGAATGGACAAGGATGAACTAGAAAATAACCTTGGCACAATTGCAAAAAGTGGTTCTTTTGATTTTAAACAAGATGATGAAGCTAAGGGCAAGACCGACATCATAGGTCAATTTGGTGTTGGCTTTTATTCTGCCTTCATGGTTGCTGATTCAATAACGGTTAATACTAAAAAAGTTGATAGTGATAAGGCATATACTTGGCAGTCAAGTGGTGTTGATGGTTTTGCTATAGATGAAACCACTAAGGCCGATATAGGAACAGAAATAATATTGCACTTAAGAGCTGATAGTGAAGATGAAAATTATAGTGAGTATCTTGAAGAATTTAGAATTAGAAATCTAGTTTCAAAATATTCTAATTATATTAAGTATCCTATCAAGATGGAAGTTTCAAAATCAAGACTTAAAGAAGGCTCTAAGGATGAATATGAAGATTATAAAGAAGTTGATGTCCTAAATAGTATGACTCCACTTTGGAACAAGAGTCCTAAGGATATTAAAAAAGAAGAATATTCTTCATTTTATAAAGAAAAATTTTATGACTTTGAAGACCCACTCCACACCATACATTTTTCTAGTGACGGTATGCCTTCATTTAAGGCACTCATGTTTATTCCATCTAAAGCACCTTTTGATTATTACTCTAAAACTTTTGAAAAAGGACTTGAATTATATAGTAATGGCGTACTAATAATGGATAAGTGTGCGGACCTCCTTCCAGATTATTTTAGTTTTGTTAAGGGAGTTGTTGATAGTCCAGACTTATCACTTAATATTTCCCGCGAAATGCTCCAACATAATAAACAATTAAAAGTTATAGCAGGTGGTCTTGAAAAGAAAATAAAAAATGAACTTACTAAACTTTTAGAAAGCGATAGAGCCTCTTATGAAAAATTTTATGATGCCTTTGGCCTTCAATTAAAATATGGCATTTATTCAACTTATGGAATGAATAGTGAAACACTAAAAGACCTAATAATGTTTACATCTTCATTTGAAGAAAAGAAAGTAACCTTAAAAGAATATGTATCAAGAATGAAATCAGACCAAAAGCAAATTTATTATGCATCAGGTTCAAGTATAGATGCAGTAAAAATGCTCCCTCAGGCAGAGGCCGTAAAGGAAAAGGGCCTTGAAGTTTTATATCTTACAGCTGAAATAGATGAATTTTCAATAAAAGCCTTAAGAGAATATGAGGGCCACGAATTTTTAAATGTAACAGATAAGTCTCTTGATATAGATAGCAAGGAAGATAAAGAAAAACTAAAAGAAGAAAATGAAAAATCAGCTACCCTTTTTGATTTTATGAAGAAAGAACTTGGTGATAAAGTAGATAGCGTTCGTTTTTCTTCAGTTCTTAAAAACCATCCAGTATGTTTGTCTACCGAAGGAAGTGTATCTCTTGAGATGGAGAATGTTTTAAGTTCTATGCCAGGAAATGATAATGATGTAAAAGCAAAAGCAATATTAGAAATAAACCTAAATCATCCTATTGCTTCCAAGATAAAATCATTATATGAAACCGACAAGGATAAACTTGCAAAATATACTAAGATTTTATATTCGCAAGCCCGTCTCATTGGTGGCATGAAGATAGATAATCCATCAGAACTAAGCGATCTTGTTTGTAGTCTCATGGCAGACTAACATTTATATTTCCATAGGAAGGTATAATTATGAAAAGAAAATTTTTATTTATCATTACTCTTATAGCTTCTTTAGCATTTACTATTTTTGTTGCATGTTCTAAAACTAATAGTGCAAATCCTGCAACTAGTTTAGACAGTGCAATTAGCACAACAACCACAGACTCAGGTAGTGACCATACACCACAGAATAATTTTTTGCAACATGATCTAAAACTCATCGTTACATCTGATATACACGCCGGTGTAGATCAAAATCTCACACTTCCAAAAATAGTTGAGATGAGAAAAGAATTAGAAAAAGAAGGCAATTATACACTTTTAATTGATGATGGAGATGTATTACAAGGTGGCCTCTTATCAAGTGAAAGTGAAGGTGAAGATGTTGTAGATATAATAAATACTGCAGGTTATGACATACTAACTCCAGGAAACCATGATTTTGATTATGGTATGGATAGATTCTTTTCTAACACTGAAAAATTAAATACTCCATACATATCATGCAATTTTACAAAAAATAATGAACTCATCTTTGATCCATATGTAATTAAGGACTTTGATGGAGTGAAATTTGCCTTCATAGGTATTTCAACACCAGAAACACTTACAACATCTAACCCAAAATTTTTCCAAGATGAAAACGATAATTATATCTATGGTTTTATGCAAGGTGATGATGGCCAAACTTTATATACTAGAGTTCAAGAAATGGTAGATGAAGTAAAATCTAAAGGTGCGTCTTATGTAATTGCAGTTGCCCACATAGGCAATAAAGAAATGTCTAAGCCATATAGATATAACGATATAATTTCCAATGTTCATGGAATAGATGTTTTCCTGGATGGCCATAGTCACGACACAGACCAGGTAGTTATGAAAGATAAAAAAGGACGCAGTACAATTCGCATGGGTCTTGGAACAAAATTAAATTGTGTAGGCATTGTTACATTTACTACAAGTGGAGAAATAAAACATGATTTAATAAAATACGAAGCACCAAAAGAAGGTGAAACTGAAATAAAATATGAAAATGAAGTATCAAAACTTATTGATGAAAGATTAAAAACAATTGGCGATAAGATGTCAAGAGTAATTGGAACAACAGATTATACTTTAGCAATTTATGATCCAGAAGCTAAGGATTCACAAGGTGTTCCTATAAGAATAGTTCGCCGCATGGAAACAAACCTCGGCGACCTTGTCGCAGATGCATATAAAGAAAAAACTGGCGCCGATTGTGCAATGGTAAATGGCGGCGGTGTTAGAACAGAAATTCCAAAAGGCGAAATAAAAATTGTTGACATAAAAAATGTTCAGCCATTTAACAATGTCCTATGTCTTATGGAAATAACAGGCCAGCAAATTCTTGATGCTCTTGAATGGGGTTGCTCTGCATGTCCAGGAGAAAATGGAGCCTTTCCACAAGTTTCAGGAATGACATTTGAGCTTGATACATCAATTGAAAATCCATGTAAGAAAGACGAAAATGGAATGTGTGTAGGAATAGAAGGCGAAAGAAGAGTTAAAAATTTAAAAATTAACGGCACTCCAGTTGATCCAGAAAAGAAATATAAATTTACAACTTTATCTTATACAGCAAGAGAAAATGGAGATGGATATACAGCATTTGATGAAAGTAAAATCCTTAAAGACAATATAGGAACAGATTATCTTATCGTAGTAGAATATATAGAAAAAACTTTAGGTGGAAAAATTCCAGAAAAATATTCTGATCCATATGGGGAAGAAAGAATTATAATTCATAATGAATAAGGTGATCTAAGTGGCAAGAGTTTTTATAACAGGTGCATCAAGAGGAATAGGATCTGCCCTTGCTAGCATTTTTGCAGAAAGCGGGTATGATTTAATTTTGTCATGTGATAAGAATTATAACCTCCTTAAGGCAGATGCTGAAAAACTCTTTAAAAAATGCGGTATAAATATAACAGTAGTAAGATATGATAAAAATCAAAATAAATTTTTAATAGAAAATAATTATGGAAATAATATAAATAAAATTTATTTTGATGAAAAAGAAAATAATATAAAAACAGACAT
>CAMJPD010000003.1 GCA_946407765.1 uncultured Lachnospiraceae bacterium | reverse complement strand
ATTTAAAGATAGTATTTATGCTGCACAAAATTATTGTCCTATAGCAGATATAGAAAATGCAGATATGGCATATGCATGGTGGTGGGCAGACCTTGTAGATGATGGCGGTATTTATAATGGAAATATAACTGCATTTGAAAAGCGTCTTCAAGAATTAGAAGCTGAAAGCTATGTAAAATATCTAAACTCACTTAATTTAAAAGATGAAAATGGAAACGAACTAACACTTACTGGACTAAGGAGCGGAACTTATTATGATGCAATATTAAATAATTTATCTGATGCATTAAATAAATATGTAGAAGCAGGTATGAAATTTACAATAGATGAAGAAGCAAATAAAAACTGGCTTACAAAAGACGAAAACGGAAAATATAAAATAACTGATCTAAAAGGATTTATGATAGGAACAGGACTTGTGAATAATAGAAATAAAGCAATCCCTGGATTTGATGCAAAAGATAAATCTGCAGAGAATAATGCATTTGGAAAGGCAGATGTTGATACAGTTCACTTTAGTAAATCTATTGCAACTATATTGAAAGATAATTATGAAGAATTATCAAAACTTGATGGTTTTAATAAAGAACAAGTTGATGCTTATATAGAAGATTGTATAAGTGGTGAAGATGCTGAATTAATAAATAACCAAACATCACTTTTAAATGCAACACATATTTTACTTGGAATAGATGGTTTAAAAGCAGTTAATCCAGTAAAACATTTTAGAAACAGAAGCGGTACGGCAGACCAACATACATCATTTGGTATAGGATATAATATATTAACAGCTGCTGCGATGAAGGGAATAGATATTGATTATTCACTAGTATGGAATATGCAACATGGAAGTAATGAAGGAGAGTCAACAGGAACATTTATAGACTGGGTTAATAAAATTTCTAAATAAATAGAATGAAATATATATATATTCTTAGGGGGCATGCCCATTAAAAAATTCAAGAGATATTCTCTTGAATTTTTTTATAAATAATATATAATATATCTATGACGCTTAGTGAGATTTTGGATCAATCTACCAAGTCTCTAGAAAAGGGAAATGTGCCAAATGCCTCATTTGATGCACATCAGATAATTCTAAATCTTTTAAATATGGATATGGCAAGATACTTAAGTATAAAAGATCTTCCCATAAAAGAAATTTTAGAGAATATAGATGAAAATAGTTTTCTAGATGAACTAGATGAATTAATAAATTTGAGGGGCAGGAGAGTTCCTCTTCAATATATATTAGGTGATACATTTTTTTGCGGGCTTGAATTTAAAGTAAACCAAAATGTTTTAATTCCAAGAAGTGATACAGAAACTCTTGTGGAAAAAGTCCTGCAAGATAATGCCGATAAAAATATGACTGTGCTAGATATGTGCACAGGTAGTGGTTGTATAGGCATAGCACTTGCAAAACTTGGTAAATATAAAAAAATAGTTTGTGCAGATATTTCAGAAGATGCAATAGAAATTGCAAGTAGAAATGCTGAAAAACATTTAGATAGAGAATATGCATTTACACCAGATGATGAACAAAGGCAAGAAGTTTTATTTTTAGTATCTGACCTATTTAAAAATTTTGATGTTTTAGAAGATAAACAAGGAATAAAATCATTTGACATAATAACAATTAACCCACCATATATAAAAACTGATGAGATAAGTTCATTACAAGAAGAAGTAAGATTTGAACCAAAACTTGCACTAGATGGTGGATCAGACGGTCTTTCATTTTATAAAAGAATAGCAAGTGAAGTAAGGCCTTATTTAAAAGAAAATGGAAGAATGTATTTAGAGATAGGCTGCACACAAAAGGATGAAGTGTCATCAATTTTTGAAGATGCAGGGTTTGATGTATTAGAGTGTTTAAAAGACCTTGGAGGACTAGACAGGGTTTTAGTAATAAAATAATTTTAAGGAGTAGTTTTATGTTAGTTAATGCAACAAAGATGCTAAATGATGCACTAAAGGGTCATTATGCAATAGGACATTTTAATATTAATAATTTGGAATGGACTAAGCAGGTTCTTCTTGCAAGTGAAGAAATGAAGTCACCTGTAATTCTTGGTGTGTCAGAAGGTGCAGGAAAATACATGTGCGGTTTTAAAACTGTTGCAGCAATGGTAAAGGCAGCAGTTGAAGATTTAAAAATTACAGTTCCAGTTGCGCTTCACCTTGACCATGGAACATTTGAAGGAGCTAAGGCGTGCATAGAAGCTGGATTTTCTTCTGTAATGTTTGATGGATCAAAATATGAAATAAATGAAAATATTGAAAAAACAAAAGAGATAGTTAATCTTGCTCACTCTAAAGGAATTTCAGTTGAGGCGGAAGTTGGTGCAATAGGCGGTGAGGAAGATGGCGTTAAAGGAAATGGTGAATTTGCAGATCCAATAGAGTGTAAAAATCTTCTTGCAACAGGAATAGATTTTCTTGCTGCAGGAATTGGAAACATACATGGTGTTTATCCAGAAGGCTGGCCAGGACTTAATTTTGATAGACTAGCTCTTATTAAAAAAGAAATTGGAGATACACCACTTGTGCTTCACGGAGGAACGGGCATCCCAGCTGACCAAATTCAAAAATCAATTTCACTTGGCGTTTCTAAAATTAATGTAAATACTGAGTGCCAATTAGCATTTGCCGATGCAACAAGAAAGTATATAGAAGCGGGCAAAGATAAAGAAAAGAAAGGATTTGACCCTAGGAAGTTACTTGCCCCAGGCGCAGAAGCAATAAAAGAAAAAGTTAAAGAAAAAATACTTTTATTTGGTAGCAATAATAAGGTATAATTGATTTGGACACAAAATAAACATATTATTTATATAAAATTATATAAAATAAAGTAAAAGGGAATCTATGGGAAACGTATCAGTATTTTTAGGAATAGTTTTAACAATACTTGCAATATTTTTCTTATATTGTATATTTTCATTAATTTATGTATATGTACCAGATGCACCAACAGTAGTAAAAGCAGTAAAAGAAAAAATTGTATCAATTATACCTAATAAAAAACAAAAAAATAATTAAGAAGAAATAACATATAACAAAGGAGTAAACAATGAGTAACAACGAGCCTACCTTATTTAGGAAGTTAGATAAAGATCCAGCAGATGTCAAAGGTATCTTAAAGACAGTTTATAAAGCATTGAAAGAAAAAGGTTATGATGTAAAAAATCAAATCGTAGGATATATTATGTCAGGCGATCCAGGATATATAACATCTCATGGCGGAGCAAGAGCTCTTATAGATAATGTGGAAAGAGATGAAATACTAGAAGAGTTTGTTGATTTCTATATAACCAATAAGTTAGAAAAAGAAAACTAATATAATAATTTGAAATTAATTTGTTTAGACTATGGCTCTAAATCAATTGGTATTGCAAAGGCTGATACGCAGTTAAAAATTGCAACACCGATTAAGACAATTTTTCGTGCAAGAGAAAATGTTCTTAGAGCGTCAATATCAGAAATAATTAATATAGTCATTGAAGAAAAGGCAGATGTAGTTGTAATTGGCTTGCCACTTTATGCTGATGGGAATGAAAGTGAGCAAACTATCAAAGTTAGAAATTTTGCCAAAGTTTTTTCAGATAGACTTAATAATAAATTAGAAAGTCTTAACTTAGGTAGAAGTATAAAAGTTGATTTTCAAGATGAATTTTATACTACCAAGATGGCATCTGAGATTTTATCAGACAATGGTAAGAATAA
Source organism: uncultured Lachnospiraceae bacterium (assembly GCA_946407765.1). Classification (GTDB taxonomy): domain Bacteria; phylum Bacillota; class Clostridia; order Lachnospirales; family Lachnospiraceae; genus UBA3633. Next base: position 53,966 of record CAMJPD010000003.1, on the reverse strand, counting down.
AAAGAATCATAAAGAGACAATAGACCAGGTTGCAGCATGTCTAATATTAGAAGAATATATGAATAATTTAAAATAAGTAATATACAATTAATATTATATATCAAAAAAATCTAAGGAAAATTTATGAAACAAAATAATAAAGGTAATAAACACGGGAAAAAGTTTATGGATAAGAAAAACAAAACAAAACAAAAGAATATGGATAGTTTAGAAAAAAATATTAAAAAGAATGCATCTGACAATAGTACAGTTAAATTTGTCCATGCAGGCCAAGAAAAAATGTCTGGCAAGAAAAGACTAGGTAAGGAAGTTAAGAAGCCAATGACTAAGGAAGAGGGCCAGCTTCTTCTTAACAAAGTTTCTATAGATAGTTATAAACCAAATCCTAATGCCAAAGTTCGTATCATACCTCTTGGAGGACTTGATCAAATTGGAATGAATATAACTTTAATAGAAGATGATGATGATATAGTTATAGTTGACTGCGGAACATCTTTCCCTGATGACGAATTACTTGGAATTGATTTAGTTATACCTGATTTTACATATCTTAAAGATAACGTAGATAAGATAAGAGGAATAGTTATAACTCACGGTCACGAAGACCATATAGGTGGAGTTCCTTATCTTCTTAGAGAAATGCATCTTCCAGTTTATGCAACAAAACTTGCGCTCGCACTTATAAAACATAAATTAGAAGAACAGGGAATGACAGAAAATGATTATGAACTTCACCAGGCAAATTTTGGTGACGTAGTTCGTCTTGGAAATATATATGTAGAATATATCAAAACAAATCACTCTATAGTAGATTCTGCAGCACTTGCAATATATACTAAGGCAGGAATAGTTTTCCATACTGGAGACTTCAAAGTTGATTACACTCCAGTGTTTGGTGATGCAATAGACTTAAGAAGGTATGCATCTCTTGGTGCAAAAGGAGTTCTTGCAGTACTTTCAGATTCTACTAATGCAATAAAGCCTGGATTTACAATGAGTGAAAGAGTTGTAGGCCAGACATTTGAGCAAATATTTTCAGAACATAAGGATAGCAGAATAATAGTTGCAACATTTGCAAGTAATGTAGATAGAGTTCGTCAAGTTCTTGATAAAGCAATTAAGTATGGAAGAAAAGTTGCAATCGAAGGAAGGTCTATGGTGCAGACAATAGACCTTGCAAGTCAGCTTGGATATATAGACCTCCCAGCTAATGCAATAGTAGATAGTGAATTACTAAAAGCATACCCAGATGAACAGACAGTTATTATCACAACTGGTTCTCAAGGAGAATCAATGGCTGCATTATCTAGAATGGCAAATGGCTCACATAAAAAAATTTCTATAAAGCCTTCTGATGTAATAGTATTATCAAGTACACCAATTCCAGGAAATGAAAAATCAGTTGCTAAAGTAATAAATGAATTATCAAGAAAGCATGCAACTATAATTATGCATGAAACTCACGTATCAGGACATGCTTGTGCAGAAGAAATAAAATTAATTTATTCACTTCTTTCTCCTACATTTGCTGTGCCTATGCATGGTGAATATAGACATAGAAAAGAAGCAGCATCTCTTGCAGTATCATGTGGTGTTAGAGGAGAAAATGCTCTTATTATAGAAAATGGTGATGTTCTTGAGTTATCAGCTGAAGCTGCAGAACTTAAAGGAAGTGTAACTAATGGCAAGGTATTTGTTGACGGACTTGGAATAGGAGATGTAGGAAGTGTAGTTCTTAGAGATAGACAGGCTCTATCACAAAATGGAATTATAATTGCTTCTATGGTAGTTGATACAAGGTCAAGAAGAATACTGTCAGGTCCTAATTTAACATCTAGAGGATTTATATATGTTAAAGAATCAATAGACTTAATTGATGAATGTAGAGATTTAGTTATTGATGTATTTAATAAATGTGCATCAATACCAGGTAAGGAATTGGATATTAAAAAATTGCAGATAGAAATTCGTATGGAACTTGGACAATTCTTATGGAAGAGAATTAAGAGACAGCCTATGATACTCCCATTAATTATGGAGCTTGAAGGTTGATGAGCAAGTGCCTTATATGTAAGAATGAAATAGAATCAAGAGATGAAGATATATTCGTCTTAAAAAATGCTCCAGCAAGAGCTCAATATTTTCTAGAAAATAGAGAAGTCCCATCAAAATCTCAAATCAATCTTAAACTTACAGTATGTCCTCACTGCGGTCATGTACAGCTTGATAATGAGCCAGTATTTTATTATAAAGATGTAATAAGAAGTAGTTCTGTATCTGAAAAGATGAAGAATATGAGAAAAGAAGAATATGAAAAATTATTTTCTTATCTTGATATAGAAAAATCTAATAAAAATTTAATTAAAATATTAGAACCAGGGTGCGGCTCTGGAGAATTTTTAGATGTTCTGAAAAAATTAATCAGCGAAAAAGCAAGAAAAAATAAAAAATATAATGATGTATTAATTTATGGAATAGAACATGATATTAAAAGAGTAAATGCTGCAAGAGATCTTAATCTTGATGTCATAGAAGGATATGCAGAAGATGGAATTATATTTAAAAATGCACCTTACGATGCATTTGTCCAATTTAATTTTATAGAACATGCTAAGGACCCAGTAGATATGATGAGGACGATAAATCATAATTTAAAAATGGGAGGAATTGGACTTATAACTGCTCCAAGTTTTGAATATATATTAGAAAATTATGCATATTATGAATTGATAGTTGATCATATATCTAATTTTACTTTTGATTCATTATCTTACTTGCTTGAGATGACAGGATTTAAAATATTATCAAGAAATATATTAAATAAAGATACATTAGAATTTTATGTTAAGAAAATTGCAACTGCAGATGAGTCTTATATAAATAAATTTGTAAGAAATAAAAAAACTGCTAATAAAAAACTTAATATGAAACATATTAAAAAAATATTTGACTTAAGTAAGTCAAAATTTGATAAAAAGTTAACTAAGTATATATCAAGTATAGGTGATAGGAAATTATATGCCTGGGGCGCTAGCCACCAAGGTCTTACCATACTTTCAACTACGGAACTTAAAAATAAAGTAGAAGCAGTAATAGATTCATCACCGGCAAAACAAGATAAGTATACTATTGGTTCATCACTTAAAATTATAGATCCCAAAACTTTTTATAAACAAAATAATACAGCAGTTATTATACTTGCACCAGGTTTTAGTGATGAAATAAGAAGAACAATTGAAAAGAATATAGAAATTTGTTAAAATGATTTTTTATATGCTGGAGGCACAATATGTACGCAGATGGTAAAATTTTAATAGGAAAGTGCGGAGAAGATTTAAAAGAAGAAATCTATTTGCTCCCTAATATGGCAAACCGCCATGGGTTTATTGCTGGCGCAACTGGAACAGGAAAAACTATAACTTTAAAAGTTATTGCAGAATCTTTTTCTGATATGGGAGTTCCTTGTTTTGTATCTGATGTAAAAGGTGATCTTTCTGGTTTTTGCGCTGAAGGTGAAAATACAGACGATATGGCAAAAAGAATTGATAAGTTTGCACTTAATGATAAGAACTGGCAATATAAAAAATACCCAGTAAACTTTTTTGATATATATGGAAAGGATGGTGCAACACTTAGAGTTACTATATCTGAAATGGGTCCAGAACTTCTATCACAAATATTAAATCTAACTGATGTCCAGAAACAAATTTTATCTGTGGCATTTACTATTGCTGATGATGCAGGGCTCCTTCTTCTTGATACTAAGGATTTAAGAAAATTTCTTACCTTCCTTATAGATAATAGAAAAGAATTTGAAAAAGATTATGGAGCTCTCAATACTACTTCACTTAATACAGTAGTAAGGAGCATAATTTCACTTGAAGCAGAAGGCGCGGACCAATTTTTTGGCGAGCCATCTATAGATCTTAACGACTTTTTCAAAGTGGATAGTGATGGAAAGGGAATAATAAATATATTAAATTCAAGCTCATTAATTAATAAGCCAAGAATGTATTGTGCATTTATGCTTTATCTTCTTTCAGAACTCTTTGAATTCTTACCTGAAGTAGGAGACCTTGAAAAGCCAAAATTCGTCTTCTTCTTTGATGAGGCACATTTGTTATTTTCTAATGCAGATAAAATGCTGTTAGAAAAGATAGAACAAGTTGTAAAATTAATTAGATCTAAGGGCGTTAGTGTATTTTTTATAACTCAAAATCCATCTGATATAAGTAATGGAGTTCTTGCACAACTTTCTAATAAGATCCAACATGCGCTTCGTGCTTATACACCAAAAGAACAAAAGGCAATTAAGACTATAGCAGAAAGTTTTAGAACAGATGGAAGTATTAATGTAGAAGAAGAACTTGAAGCTTTAGGAACAGGTGAAGCTATAGTTTCAACTCTTGATGAAAAAGGTATTCCATCATTTGCAAGGAAGGTAAAAATTCTTCCACCACAAAGTTTTATGAAGGCAGCAAGTGATAATTTAAAGGATAGCGTTATAAAACAAAGTCCACTTTATACAAAATATAAAGAAATGGTTGATAGAGAGTCTGCATATGAGATTTTGACAGGCAGATATGAAGAAATTGCAAAAAAGAGTGAACAAGATGCTAAGATGAGCGAATTACAAAAGCAAGCTTCTAAGAAGTTTAAGTCTATAATAAAATCTATGGCAGGAACAACAGGAACTACAATTGGAAGAACCATTGGTTCTACTCTAACTTCTGGAACTTCTAATACTTTATTAAAATCACTAGGTAAGAACCTTGGATCAAGTGCAGGAAGAAATGCACTTGGTACATTAGTAAAAATGTTTTTAAAGTAAATAATTATGAATAATACGAAAAGAAATATTGCAGTATTAACAAGTGGTGGTGATGCACCAGGAATGAACGCAGCTCTTAGAGCTGTAGTTCGTAGTGGAATAGGAGCAGGATTTAGAGTTTTTGCAGCGTATAGAGGATTTGAGGGACTACTCAATGATGATTTTAAAGAATTTGATTCGCGTTCTGTTGCAAATATTTTATCTCGAGGTGGAACTATTATATATACAGCTCGCTCTAATGAATTTATGACTAAGGAAGGTCAACAGAAGGCTGCAGATATTTTAAGAAGTAGAGATATTGAAGATTTAATTATCATAGGTGGTGATGGTTCATTTAAGGGTGGCTATGAACTGTCAAAATTTGGAATTAATGTAATTTGCCTTCCTGCAACAATAGATCTAGATCTTGGTTGTACTGATTATACAATAGGTTTTGATACTGCAGCTAATACTGCAATGGAAGCAATAGATAAAGTTCGTGATACATCAAGTTCTCATGAAAGATGTTCTGTAATAGAAGTTATGGGAAGACATGCAGGTTATATCGCTCTATGGACAGGAGTTGCAACAGGTGCAGAAGAAATTTTAATTCCTGAAACTAATAATTTTAATCTTGATACAGTAATTACTAGAATAAAAATTTCTAGGAAGAAAGGAAAAAATCAATACATAATAGTAAATAGTGAAGGTATAGGAAATTCCAATAAAATCGCAAGTGAGATAGAAGCTGCAACAGGAATAGAAACAAGAGCAACCATCTTAGGATATATGCAAAGAGGTGGTTCACCAACAGTTATAGATAGAGTATATGCTTCTGTTATGGGAAGGGTTGCTATATCTTGCCTTGAAGAAAATAAAAAGAACAGAGCAATAGTTCATGCCAAGGGTGAATTTATGGATATAGATCTAAGCGAAGCTCTTGAAAAAGCAAAAACTGTTGATGAGTTATATTATAAAGTTGCAATGCAGATAATCAGATGATAGGAAATAAAAAAGTAGTTGGCTTTGTAGCAGAGTTTAATCCTTTTCATGATGGCCACAGATATTTCATAAATAAAATAAAAGAAAATTTTCCAGAATCCATAATCGTATGTGTGATGTCAGCTTATTTTGTTCAAAGAGGAGAACCTGCGATATTTGACCCTTACATAAGAGCAAATGATGCAATTAAAGCAGGTGTAGATTTAATTCTAGGTCTTCCTACTTGTGCATCACTTTCTAGTGCAGAAAATTTTGCAAAATACAGCATAGGTCTTATCAATTCTCTAGGGTTTGTAGATTATCTTGCATTTGGTGTTAATAATATAAGTATAAATGAGCTTAAAGAATATAATATGAAAAGAGAGGACACAGAAGTCCTTATAAAAGTAAAAAACTTAATTAGAGAAGGAAAAACTTACGGTGCAGCATTAGAAGAAGCAACAGGTATGTCCATAAGAGAAGATAATGTTCTTGCGGCAGAATATTTAAAAGTCCTCGAAAATATGGCAACAAATATTGTTCCATATGCAATAAATAAGGATGAATCATTAAGTAGTGCATCTAAATTAAGAGAAGAAATATATAGTAAATATTGCGACGAAAATCTAATTCCTATAAAGCAAGTTGAGGGTCATGGATATCCAGTTACTTCTGAGTGTTTTTCAGAATATATTACAGCAGGATGCATAGATGCATTATATAAATATAAAGTTGATGATGACCTGCCTGATGGATTTAGAGATTTTGATGATATAAATCCAAAATTGTTCAAAAAAATTCTTGCTACATGTATATTTAAAATGCCATTCTCAGAAATGGTATCTACTCTTAAGACTAAAAACTGGACAGCATCATATATAAAAAGAGCACTATTCAAAATTACTTTGAGAATAGTTAAGGCCGTGACTTCAACTCTTGAATATGAACATTGTTCAGAATACTATTTTCTAATTGGATATTCAGATGAGGGCAAGAAGCTTATAAAGCACTTAACAAAGCCTGTGTCTATCAATTTTGCATTTACTAATATGCATAATACCGAGAGCAATATGTTTTCTACTATAGTATATACATCAGATTGTTATAGCCATAGTGTTTATGCATCAGTTTTCTTTGGTAAAAATAACAAAACTGTTATATAATATATATAAGGAGATTATTATGAAAGAATTTATTGTTGAAACAAGTGCAAGACATGTACATGTTACAAGAGAAGATCTTGATATCTTATATGGCAAGGATTATAAATTAACAGTTAAGAAAAATTTATCTCAGCCAGGTGAATTCGTATCTGAAGAAAAAGTAACTGTAAAAGGTCCTAAGGGAGAACTTAAATTTAGTATCCTTGGGCCAGAGAGAAAAGCAACACAAGTTGAAGTAAGTTTTACTGATGCAAGGAACTTAGGTCTTACTCCTCCAATAAGAGAGTCAGGTCATCTTGATGGTGCTTGCCCATGTACAATTGTTGGTCCAAATGGTGAAGTTGAATCAAAAGGTTCTGTTATAGTTGCAAAAAGACATCTTCATGCAACAGAGGCAGATGCAGCTGAACTTGGTGTTACTAATGGAGAGATAATAAAAGTAGCTGTAAACTCAGAAGATAGAAAAGTTATATTTGATGATGTAGTAGTTAGAGTATCCAATAAATATTCTCTTGCAATGCATCTTGATACTGATGAAGCAAATGCAGTATCTTATGGCGCGCAAGGGATTGGTCATATATTTAAGTAATAAGGAGAGGCAAATGAGTATTTTAGTTTTAAATTGTGGTTCATCTTCACTTAAATATCAGCTAATTGATATGAAGGATGAAAAAGTTCTTGCTAAGGGTCTATGTGAAAGAATTGGCGAAGATATGTCTAAGATAATACATAAGGTCCCAGGTAAGGAAGATTATTCTAAAGAAGTAAAATTTGAAACACATACTGAAGCAGTAAAAATGGTTTTTGACTTACTTACTGATTCAGATAAGGGTGTTGTTAAGTCAATAGATGAAATAGAAGCTATAGGCCATAGAGTACTTCATGGCGGAACTAAATTTACACAATCAACTAAGGTAGATGCTAAGGTTAAAGATGCTATAAGAGAATGTTTTGATCTTGGTCCTCTTCACAATCCTGCAAATCTCATGGGCATAGAAGCATGTGAGAAGGCAGTTCCAGGAAAACCAAATGTTGCAGTATTTGATACAACATTTGGAATGTCACTTGGTGCAGCAGGATATCTTTATGGAATTCCTTATGAGTATTATGAAAAGTATGGCATAAGAAGATATGGCTTCCACGGAACAAGTCATATGTATGTAACTGCTGAAGCTATCAAGTTTAACAAACTTGATAAGGATAAGGCTAAAATAATAGTTTGTCACTTAGGTAATGGTGCTTCTATATCTGCATCTATAGGAGGCAAATGTGTTGATACATCAATGGGACTTACACCGCTTGAAGGATTAATTATGGGAACAAGATCAGGTGATATAGATCCTGCAGTTATACAATATATAATGAAGAAAGAAAATAAAACTATAGATGAAGTTCTCGACATACTTAATAAGAAATCAGGTTATTATGGTATGACTAATTACAAAATTAGAGACCATAGAGATCTTACTGCAGCAGTGGAAGCAGGTGATGAGAATGCTAAAATTACACTCAAGGCATATGAACGTCGTATCATAAAATACATAGGTGCATATATTGCGCTTCTTAATGGTGTAGATTGCATTTGCTTTGCTGGTGGTATAGGAGAGAATTCTGGATATACAAGGCAGGCACTTATGAATCATTTCTCTTATATGGGAATTAAACTTGATCCAGAAAAAAATAGCCACAAGGGAGTTATGGAAGTTATTTCTACACCCGATTCTTCAGTAATAGTTATGGATCTACCTACTAATGAAGAATTAATGATTGCAAGAGAGACACTAAGACTTAAATAATATGTAAACTATAGGGCCAAATTTGCTAGTAATTAAGGCAAATTTGGCTCTTTTTTATACTTGACAATAATATTTTAAAAATGATAAAATCTATAAAGTGAATGTGGGCCAAGGCCCTTTTTTAATGCATATTATTATGTCTAAGGAGAGTTATGAGTACTAAGAGAGCTAAAATTACACTAGAATGTACACAATGTAAAGAAAGAAATTACGACACAACAAAAGAAAAAAAGAAACATCCAGATCGTGTTGAGTATAAAAAATATTGTCCAAGATGCAAGTCGCATACAGTTCATAAGGAGACAAAATAATGAGCATCATTATAAATTTCTTTTCTTACTTAAAGATAGAGTTTAGTAAGATTATATTCCCAACAAAGGAAGAAATATGGAAGCACTCTGTTTCTATCCTTTTATTTTCAATAGCTGTAGGTGTTTTAATTGCCCTACTCGATTCAATATGGGGATTCTTATTTAGTTTCGTTTTGAAATAAATAACAATAAATTATAGAGGTATAAAGTGACTGAAGAAAGAGATGGAAAGCCAGCGTGGTACGTGGCTCACACATATTCAGGGTATGAATTAAGAGTTAAGAAAGACCTTGAACAAACAATTAAAAATAGAAACCTTGAAGATACAATTTTCGAAGTAATCGTTCCAACACAAATAGTAACTGAGATAAAGGGTAAGGAAGGCAAGGAAAAAAAGACAGAGAAAAAACTTTATCCAGGGTATGTGCTTGTAAATATGATTATGACAGATGAAACATGGTTTGTCGTTAGAAATACAAGAGGAGTAACAGGATTCGTAGGTCCAGGAAGCAAACCAGTTCCAGTTCCTATAGAAGAGATTGAAGCTCTTAAGGGACAAGAAAAAGAAGTAGTTGTAGATTTTTCAATTGGCGATTTAGTAAGTGTTACTGCAGGACCATGGAAAGACATAATTGGTAATATAACAACAATTAACAAAACTAAGAGAACACTTACAATAGAAGTCGAGTTCATGCAGAGAAGCATGCCACTCGAGTTGTCATTTTCTGATGTAAAGAAAGTGAAATAATTATTTAATGTGGTATTAATGAGATAATTATAAAATTATCCCATCAATATATATTTGGGAGATTACAAAAGTAATCGTTTACCAAAGGAGGAAATTTATTATGGCAAAGAAGATTGAAGGTTATATTAAACTTCAAATTCCAGCTGGTAAAGCAACACCAGCGCCTCCAGTTGGACCAGCACTTGGTCAACATGGAGTAAACATCGGTGAGTTCACAAAGCAATTCAATGCTAAGACTGCCGATCAAGGGGATTTAATTATCCCTGTAGTTATTACTGTTTATGCAGATAGAACATTCTCTTTCATAACTAAGACTCCACCAGCTGCAGTACTCATTAAGAAAGCAATTAAACTTCAAAAGGGTTCTGGAACTCCTAACAAAACTAAAGTAGGCACAATTACTAAAGATGAAATTAGAAAGATTGCAGAAGCCAAGATGAAAGATTTAAATGCTGCTAGCATAGAAAGCGCAATGAGCATGATAGCAGGAAGCTGCCGTGCTATGGGCGTAACTGTGGCAGATTAAGGAGGAGAGTTATGAGACAAAGAGGAAAACATTACATAGAAAAAACAAAAAACTTTACACGTCAAACTCTCTACGATGCACCAGAAGCGCTAGAGATTGTAAAGAAGAATGCAACTTCTAAGTTCGATGAAACAATTGAACTTCACATAAGAACAGGTTGCGATAGCCGTTATGCTGAACAACAAATTAGAGGTTCAGTAGTTCTACCAAATGGAACTGGTAAGAAAGTAAAAATTCTTGTATTTGCTAAGGATGCTAAGGCAGATGAAGCTAAGGCTGCAGGAGCTGACTTTGTAGGTGCAGATGATTACATTGATAAAATTCAAAAGGAAAACTGGCTTGACTTTGATGCAGTTATTGCAACACCAGATATGATGGGTACTATAGGTAAGGTTGCTAGAGTTCTTGGTCCTAAGGGACTTATGCCAAACCCAAAAACAGGTACAGTTACACCAGATGTTGCTAAGGCTATACAAGAAGTTAAGGCAGGTAAGGTAGAATACAGACTTGATAAGGCCAACATTATACACGTTCCTATAGGAAAGGCAAGCTTTGACAAGGATAAATTAGTAGGCAATTTCGACGCAATTATGGGAGCGATTGTAAAAGCTAAGCCATCATCATTAAAAGGAATATATTTAAAGAGTGTTACAGTTACAAGTACTATGGGCCCAGGCGTAAAGCTTAATCCAATCAAGCTTATGAACGCCTAAAACCCCCTATTTTAGGAGTAATTTTTAATTGACAACATTTTATAAATATTTTATAATTAACGATATGAAAGTTTTTTTAAGAAAAAGCCTAAATAAAGGCAAAAGAATTTTCTGTTTTATGATGCTAACCATCTTAGTTTTTTGTACAATAAGCACTAAAAAAGTTTATGCAGAAGATTTATATGTTGTATGGGAATATCAAAATGGTGATAAAAATAAACCTAAACTAAGATTATCTAATGGAACATATCTAACATCTCAATGGGCTTATATAACATCACATGATGGTTCAAGCAAGGCAGCGTGGTATCACTTCGATGCTACAGGAAATATTTCAACAGGATGGTTCCTTGATGAAACAGGTTCACCATTCTATTCTAATACATTGCTTGATACAGATGGCATCTTAGGTCAAATGAGAACAGGATGGTTCTCACCATCTTATGAGAATAGTACATATTATTTAAATCCAACAAATGGTATTGTAACTGTAGGTTGGGCTAAGATAGACGGCAAGGATTATTATTTTGAACCAGGTTTTAATCAAGTTTATGGTTATACATATGGTCAGCTTTATAGAAATGCAGTGACACCAGATGGTAGAAGTGTAGATGCAGATGGTGTTCTTATGACATATAGAGGCGCTTCAACTCCAGCAGAAGATGGAAGTATAGGAACTTATGCTTCTACATCTGTTCAAGGTGAAATTACATCATCATCATTCTTCAAAGCAACTTCTCCATCAGATGATAGATCATTACTTTCACAAGAAACACCTAAGACAATTAATCTTACTTCAGGTGCAGGAACTAATACTGAAGCTCCAGCAGATGTTGCAGCAGCAGCAAGATCACTTGCAGGTGCAGCAGCTCCAGGAACTGATGAAGGAACAATTAATACATCAACATCTAATGCACAACAAACACAAAGAGGTGCAATGTTTGATGAAATTTATAGAAGAATTTTAGCAAGCAAGGGAATATCATTTGATCTTCCACCAGTAACACAAGCAGCAGGAACTCAATCTGCAGGAGGACCTATAGGTACAGGTCAAAATGGTGGAACAATTATTTCTGGTAATGCTAATGTTTCTGGTACACAATATGTTGCAGGTGTAGGAGCTTATACTAGTGTTAGTGGTGAACTTCTTCCTGGACAAGGATATGCAGGCGCACCTTCAGCTCCAACAGGAACAGGAATTAATGGTGGCGTAATAAACAACATGGCAGGTCTTACAGGACAACAGTCACCAACTTCATTAACAGGACCAGTAGCAAGAATAAAAGGTGGATTTAATGCTTCAGGTGCTTTCATCATGGAATCAGGAACAGTAGGAATTATTCGTACAAATTAATATATTGTTCTATATAAATAATATTATACATTTATATTCTAATATTGGTTAATTATTCGGAGACATACCCAAGAGGCCGAAGGGGCTCCCCTGCTAAGGGAGTAGGTCGGATTAAACCGGCGCGAGGGTTCAAATCCCTCTGTCTCCGTTTTTATAATGTATAAATTTAGGAGGTCTAGATGAAAATAAAACCATTTGTTTCACTCTTACTAATAGTATGCCTTGTATCGCAAGGGCTTTTATCTTCTTGTTCTAAGGAAGTAAAAGATGCCGTGTATGTTTATAACTATGGTGAGTATATAGATCCATCAGTTATAGACCAGTTTGAAAAAGAAACTGGAATCAAAGTTTACTATGATATGTATGAATCTCCAGAAGATTTGTATACACAGCTTAAGGCTGGTGGTGTTCAATATGATTGTGCCTGCACATCTGACTATATGATAGAAAAGATGATTAACGAAGGCATGCTTTCACCTCTTGATAAATCTAAAATTTCCACATGGGAAAATATAGGTAAGACATATTATAAATATGCTGAAGTTTATGATAAGGGCAATGCCTATTCTGTGCCATATTTCTTTGGTACAGTAGGTCTTTTATGTAATAAAGATATGCTTAAGGAAAAGGGACTTGATGTTCCAACATCTTGGGCAGATCTATGGGACCCAAAATATAAAAATGAAATTATAATGATAAATTCCATGCGTGATGCATTTGCTGTAGCCTTCTTTAAGAATGGATTTAGTCTTAATACTAAGGATGAGGCAGAAATTAAGAAGGCTAGCGAGGACCTTATAGAGCAAAAACCTCTTGTTAATAGTTATGCCCAGGACCAAACCAAAGATAAACTTATGGCAGGTGAAGCTTCTATTGGTGTCATTTATTCTGGTGATGCTGCATTTGCCAAGACAGAAATGGAGGGCGAAATCGACTTTACATATGTAACTCCTAAGGAAGGAACAAATCTATGGATAGATGCTTGGTTTATTCCTCAAAATGCTAAGAACGTTGAAAATGCACATAAGTGGCTAGACTTCCTCGGAAGGCCAGATATTGCAGCTAAGAATTTCGATTATATACAGTATTCAATAGTAAATATCCCATCTAAAGACCTTGTTAATAAGGAATTGATTAAGGACAAGGAAGTGTTTATAGACCTTGATGATGCAGAAACAACTAAGGATACAAAATTTGAAGTTTATGTATCTCTTGGAAGTGATGTAGACAAGATTTATGACGAGTATTGGAAGAAAGTTCTATCTGAATAAATAAAAAAATTTGTAATTAAGGCCCATCTCTTACTTAGGTAGGGGGTGGGCTTTTTAAATTATATACTTATATTGCTCTGTAGTATGGGATTTTTTTAGGACAAAATATCCCTTAGTTAATGGGGCAAATTTTGAGAAAAAGGGGCAAAATGGCCATTCCTAGATATAGTAAAAATGCCCAAAATCACTATATTTAGTTGACATATATTTTTCAATATGCTAACATAGTCGCTAATGTGAAAAAAGGAGTGTGTTAAATTATGTTTGTTGTTGAAAAAAGGAATGGCGCTGTAGTTGATTTTAATATTAAGAAAATCAGCGATGCTATAAGAAAGGCTTTTATAGCAGTTAAGCGAGATGACCATCCTGATATTATTGATAATCTTACATTACAAGTAACAGCAAATTTTGGACATAAAGTAAATGATGGCGTTATTACTGTTGAGGCTATTCAAGACTCAGTAGAAGAAGTTTTAATTAATTCTGGTTTTGCAGATGTTGCTAAGGCATACATTCTCTACAGAAAGCAACATGAGAAGATCAGAGAAGTTGGTTCTACATTATTGAACTATAAGTCAGTAGTTGATAATTATCTTAAGACTAATGACTGGCGTGTTAAGGAGAATGCCACAGTTACATATTCAGTAGGTGGACTTATTCTTTCTAACTCAGGAGCAGTAACAGCTAATTACTGGCTCTCAGAAGTTTATGATGAAGAAATTGCCAATGCTCATAAGGAAGCAATGATACATATACATGACCTTTCTATGCTTACAGGTTATTGTGCAGGTTGGTCACTTAAGCAACTTATCAAGGAAGGCCTTGGTGGTATTCCAGGCAAAGTTGCATCAAGTCCAGCAGCTCACCTTTCAACATTATGCAACCAGATGGTTAACTTCCTTGGTATCATGCAGAATGAATGGGCAGGTGCTCAAGCATTCTCATCTTTCGATACATACCTTGCTCCATTCGTTAAGGTAGATAATCTTCCATATAAGGAAGTTAAGCAATGTATACAAAGTTTCATCTATGGTGTTAATACTCCATCAAGATGGGGAACACAATCACCATTTACTAATGTAACTATAGACTGGACAGTACCTAATGACCTTGCTGAGCTTCCAGCAATCGTTGCAGGTAGAGAATTAGACTTCAAGTATAAGGATTGCAAGAGAGAGATGGATATGGTTAATAAGGCATTCATGGAAGTTATGATTGAAGGTGATGCCAACGGTAGAGGTTTCCAATATCCAATTCCAACATATTCTATAACAAGAGATTTTGACTGGTCAGAAACAGAGAACAATAAACTCTTATTTGAAATGGCAGCTAAGTATGGTATTCCATATTTCTCAAATTATGTAAATTCAGATATGGAACCAAGTGATGTTCGTTCTATGTGTTGCAGACTTCGTCTTGACCTTCGTGAATTAAGAAAGAAATCAGGCGGTTTCTTTGGTTCAGGAGAAAGCACAGGCTCTATAGGCGTTGTTACAATTAATATGCCTCACCTTGCATATGTATCTGAGAATGAAGAAGATTTCTATAAGAGACTTGATGAACTTATGGATATCTCTGCTAAGTCACTTAAGATTAAGAGAACAACAATAGAGAAGTTCCTTGAGTCAGGATTATATCCTTATACTAAGAGATACTTAGGAACATTCAATAACCACTTCTCAACAATAGGCCTTGTTGGTATGAATGAGGCATGTCTTAATGCTAAGTGGCTACAATGTGATCTAACTAATAAGAGAGCTCTAGACTTCACTAAGGAAGTTTTAAATCATATGAGAACAAGACTTTCAGATTATCAAGAAAAGTATGGTGATCTTTATAACCTTGAAGCAACACCAGCAGAAAGTACATCATATAGATTTGCAAAACATGACAAGGCTAAGTTCCCTAACATAATCACAGCTAATGAACAAGGAACTCCATATTATACAAACTCATCTCACCTTCCTGTTTCATTTACAGATGACATATTTGCAGCTCTTGATGTTCAAGATGATCTTCAGACACTTTATACTTCAGGAACAGTATTCCATGCCTTCCTTGGTGAGAAATTACCAGACTGGCGTGCAGCAGCAACATTAGTGAAAACAATTGCCAACAACTATAAACTTCCATACTACACACTCAGCCCAACATATTCAGTATGTAAGAATCATGGATATATAACAGGAGAAGTTCCAGTATGTCCTATCTGTGGTGAGAAGACAGAAGTAAATAGCAGAATCACTGGTTACTATAGACCAGTAGCGAACTGGAATGAAGGTAAGTCACAAGAATTTAAGGATAGAAAAACTTACGAAATTAATTTCAACAAGATTCAATTAAATCAAAATCCTAGTACACAGGCTGCGCCTCAAAATAATATTAGTCAACCAAGTGTAAATAATACACAAGCAAGCCAGCCTCAAGTAAATTCTAATTTTTCACAAGCAAGTGCATCTGCAGTAAATTATAACAATGTAAATAATCAACCTACACAAGCTGCTACAGTAAATACTAATCAGACAGCTAATACATCTCCACTTAATATAGTTCCAGCAGATGGTCAATATGAAAATAGTTCAAGCAATATGAACCAAAACATGACACAGAACATGACACCAAATATGGTTCAAACTACTATTCCATCTTTCATGAATGATAATTCAATCAGCAATGATATTCTCAATACAGATGTTGTAGATGTTAATAATAACTCTAATCAAAATGTAGTTATAAGAGAAGATAGTTCACAAAATAACTATGGGATGGATAATTTGAACATACAATTTTCTGGTTCGCTTGGATCATATTCTAACCAATCAGAAGGACAGGGAGAAAGATATAAATTATATGTAACAAAATATTGCCCAAATTGCTCAAGAGCTAAGGAAATATTAGACAGAGCAGGCGTAGCATATGATGTAGTTGACGCCCAGACAGTTCCAGCAGAATGTGCAAGACTTGGTATTATGCAAGCTCCAACATTAGTAGTTGATAGCAACCATAAATATACTAATGTAAGCAATATTATCCGCTTTGTAGAAAGCAATGCCTACAAAATCTAATTTATATATTGTTGCAACTCCAATAGGAAATCTATCAGATATAAGTTTTCGTGCCATTGAGACCTTACGTTCAGTAGGTCTCATTGCATCTGAGGACACAAGAAATACATCAAAATTATTAAATTATTATAATATTAAAACTCCTCTAACTTCCTACCATGAGCACAATAAATATGACAAGGTAGAATACATTATCAATTTTTTAAAGACAGAAGGTAGTGTTGCACTTGTATCAGATGCAGGTATGCCTCTTATACAGGACCCTGGCGATGTATTAGTAAATAAATGCATAGAAGAAAATATTGATATATATGTTATTCCAGGTGCCTCTGCACTAATATCTGCCTTAGTTCTTTCTGGTTTTGATCTTAAGAGTTTTTGTTTTGAAGGCTTTATGCCAGATAACAAGAAAGAAAGACTAGCAAGGTTAGCAGAACTTAAAAACGAGCCAAGAACTATATGCTTTTATGTAGCACCTCATGATTTAAAAAAGATATTATCTGAGATGCTTGAAATATTTGGTCCAGATAGGAAGATAAGTCTATCTAAGGAACTTACTAAGAAATTTGAAAAAACTTATCATGGTAGCATAGAAGAAGTAATTTCCTTACTTCCTGAAAACATCAAGGGAGAATATGTTCTAAGTATACAAGGTAAGAGCAGAAAAGAGATAGAAGAAGAACAAAAACTTATATATAACAATATAAGCATAGAAGACCATTTTGCACAATATATAAACAAAGGCTACAGTGAAAGTGATGCAATGAAGATGGTTGCGCATGATAGGGGCGTAGCCAAGAAAGAGATTTATAAAATAATTAAGATAGATAATAAATAACATGAAGTTATCAGGATTACAAAAAATTACAATGCTAGATTTTCCAGGAAAACTTGCAAGCACAGTATTTACATGTGGTTGTAATTTTAGATGTCCTTTTTGTCACAATGTAGATCTAGTATGGCATGCTGCCCAGGCAGCAGAAATTCCAATTAATGATGTATTATCTTATCTAACAGAAAGAAAGAACTATTTAGAAGGAATATGTATTACAGGCGGTGAGCCACTAATTCAGCCAGAGGCAGATATAATTTCATTCATACAGACAGTAAAGAATTTAGGCTTACTTGTTAAGTTAGATACTAATGGAACTAATCCAGATACTTTAGAAAAACTTATTGATAATAAGTTAATAGATATGGTAGCAATGGATGTTAAGACTTCACTAGATAAGTACCCTATACTTGCGGGACTAGGTAAGGATGATTTTGGAAAGACAGCTCTAAACTTAAGTAGTGAAAGCATATCTAAACTTCTTTCTTCTATACAGAGATCTATTAATATATTATTACAAAACAAAATTCCATATGAGTTTAGGACTACAGTTATAAAGCCGCTTCATAGTGCAGAAGATTTTGAAAATATTGGTAAGTTAATTGAAGGTGCAGAAAATTATTATATACAAAGTTATAGACATGCAAGTGCAGATACAGCAGAAGATGATATCTTCAGTGCATATACTAATGAAGAACTAGAAATGTTTAAGAATATAGTCCAAAAATATGTGAAAAATGCTAAGGTAAGGGGAATCTAACTTGTAAAAAATACCATTTTATGGTATAGTTGCAAAGTTGAAATTAATATACTTAATGGAGAATTTGATGAAACGTAAATTATTATACATAATGATGGTTCTTATGATTTGCTCATTTGCTCTTGCAGGATGTAAGAAGAAAAGAAGAGGACCAAGAGTATGGATAGAGGATGGAATTCCTCAGATTGCAACACCAGTAACAGTTTTTGGTGTTCGTACAGATAGAGGATCTAATGATATCCCACCTGCTTTTGTTCTTAACATATATTATCCAACATATGAAAATGGCAAGAAGGTAATTAATAAAGTTCTTTACTCACTTGATACTTTAACTCCAGAAGGTGTATTCTCTGCACTTCAAGCAACAAGAGTTATAGGAACAGACTGCGTATTTGGTAACCTAGATATATTCCCAGAAGATGATGCTAACTTTATTACTAATGTAGGTCCAGGCGGAATGGAAGGAGAGAAGAATACTAACCAGGGCGACCTCCATATGGAATTTAATTCTTCACCTATAGTAGATGATATAGAAGAGGTTACAGATGATGATGTAAAGGACTGTATATGCGAAACTTATGCAGAAGCATTCAATTTGACAAGAGTATCCTTTGTAGACTATATGGCAGGGGCAATCAAGGAAAAGAAAGAAAAGGGTGAGCCACTTACTGAAAGAGATAGAAAAAAATAATCATGAACTATATGGACTTTAATTAAGTATAATTTATAAAACGCTTTTTATAAAAAAGCGTTTTATTTATATATTAGGAGAAGATAATGGAAAAATTTTATATGCCAACAGCGATTGCCTATACATCGGGCAAGCCACATATAGGAAATACATATGAAATTGTACTTGCAGATGCTATAGCAAGATATAAAAGATTGCGCGGTTTTGACGTTTATTTTATGACAGGAACAGATGAACATGGCGAGAAGATAGAAAAGAAGGCTAAGGAACAAAATATAACTCCTAAGGAATTTGTTGACAAAGTATCTTCTGAAATAAGAAAGATCTGGGACCTTGTTGGTGCAAGCTATGATAAGTTTATAAGAACAACTGATGAAGATCATGTTGAATTAATCAAGAAAATATTTAAAAAACTCTATGATCAAGGAGATATTTATAAGGGTAAGTATGAAGGCTGGTACTGTACTCCTTGTGAGTCATTTTATACCGATACTCAGCTTGAAGATGGTAAGTGTCCACTTTGCCATAGAGAAGTATATAGGGCAAGCGAGGAAGCATATTTTTTCAAAATGTCTAAATATGCTGATAAGCTTATAAAATATATAGAAGAGCATGACGATTTTATAATCCCAGAAATTAGAAAAAACGAAATGCTTAACACCTTCCTTTATCCAGGACTTAATGATTTATGTGTTAGTAGAACATCATTTACATGGGGTATACAGGTAGATTTTGATCCTAAGCATGTAATATATGTATGGCTTGATGCACTTATGAATTATTTAAGTGGTGTTGATTATAAGTTAGATGGTGAACAATCAGATAAGTTTAAAAAATATTGGCCACCTGACTTACATGTAATAGGAAAGGATATAATACGTTTCCACACTATATACTGGCCTATTTTTCTTATGGCTCTAGATCTCCCTCTCCCAAAACATATTTATGGTCATCCATGGCTACTTGCAGCAGACGAAGATAAGATGTCTAAGTCTAAGGGTAATGTTTTATATGCTGATGATCTTGTAAATGAATATGGTAAGGACCCTGTTAGATATTATCTTCTTGCCCAGATTCCATTTGATAAGGATGGAACAATTAGCACAGGCCTTTTTAGAGAAGTATATAATAATGACCTAGCTAATACTCTTGGAAATCTAGTATCAAGAACTGTTGCTATGAGCAACAAGTATTTTGGTGGAATAGTATCTAATGGGTCAGGCTCTAGTTATGGAGATGATTTTGATTCATACACTTCTGACCTTAAGAAAACTATAAAGGATAGTGTAGCTTCTGCCATAAATCATATTAATAATATACATATAGCAGATGGTATAGAAAGTATATTTGCCATCTTCCAAAGATGTAATAAGTATATTGATGAGACATGCCCATGGATTCTTGCAAAGGATACAGCATCTAGCGAAAAGCTTAAGACAGTTTTATATAATTTGACAACAGGTATAGCTATAGGAGCAAGTTTACTAGAACCTATATTACCTGAAACTTCTGAAAAAATATTTAATACCTTGAATGTTAAGAAGATGGATATTGCTAATATAGAAACAAAGTCTGCAGATGAATTGTTTTCTACATATAATACAGAATTTAAAGTCAGTGATGCCCCAGAGATTTTGTTTATGAGGTTAGAGAATGATAAAAATAAGTAAACTTATTAAGATGTTAAATGGTGAGAATGATACCTTCTATGTAAAGCCTAAGAGAAAAGCTGGCCTCACTATAGATACAATAAAATTAATTGCTCTTATAGCAATGATATGTGACCACATAGGTTTTGTCCTTATTGATAAGGGCAAGCTCTATGGGTATGATATCTATCTATATAGCTATGTAATTACACTTAAAGATGCAGCTCCTTGGATCTTACTTAAGGACATACTTAGGACAGTTGGCAGGATCTCATTTCCTTTATTTGCCTTCTGTCTTTCAGAAGGATTTTCTCATACATCTAATGCCTATAAGTATGGCGCAAGACTAGCAATATTTGCCTTGGTTTCAGAAATTCCATTCGATCTTGCATGTTTTAATACACCTGTAGATTTTTCAACACAAAATATCTTCTTTACACTTTTACTTGGATTTATAGGTATGTTCATTATTAATAGGATTGATGATGAAGTATGGATACTTAAATTATTTACTTTTATAGGAGCCTGTTTTGCAGGTCACTTAATCAGGTGCGATTATGGCTGGAAGGGCGTTGCACTCATTATGGCATGCAATATAGTTAGAAATAGTAAATTACTTGAGACAGCAGTTATTGGAGCAGGCGGTGTAATGTTATCCCTTACTAGAGCAGGTTTTGGCGGAGTGGCCGCCATTATAACTTGGTTCTACAATGGTAGAAAGGGAGAGAGGAGCCTCAAATATCTATATTATATTATTTACCCTCTTCACTTATTATTGTTTTATGCAATAGTTTATATATCAACTTTATTAACCGCTGAAGGATAAACCTAGGGGTATATAATGAAAATTTTCGATACACATACTCATTACCTAGATCCTGTATACGATGGTGATAGAATAGATGTTCTAAAGAAGATATATGATTCAGGTGTTACATCAATAGTTTTAATATCTGCAGAGATGGGAGACCATGAGGAAATTTCTTCATTTGTCAGAGAATATAATAATAAAAATCTTATAAAAAAAGAGTTTCCGGATATGTATTATACTGTAGGAATTCATCCTGATGAGATTCCTCTCTTTACACCTGATAGCAAGGAGGGCTCTGTCTTACTTAATTCATTTGCCGAAATGACTAGCGACAAATACTGCATAGGTATAGGCGAGATAGGACTTGATTATTATGGACCTCAAAAGGACGATACGTTTAAGGAACGCCAGAAGGTCTGGTTTAGTGCTCAAATTGAATTAGCAGGCAAATGTAATCTTCCTATAGTGATTCACTCAAGGAATGCAGCATTTGACACACATCAGATTTTGCAAAATTATACCTCCTTATTAGATAAGATAGGTGGGATACTCCATTGTTATTCTTATGATGGCGAGATGGCCAAATTGTTCTTAAAATTAAATTTATATTTTGGTATAGGAGGGGTTGTTACTTTTTCTAATGGGAAAAAACTAAAGTCTGCCCTAGCAGAAGTTATTCCTTATGAAAAGATAGTTACTGAAACAGATTGCCCATATCTATCACCTACACCTTTTAGAGGAAAGAGGAATGATTCAAGTAATCTCAAATTTGTAATAGAGACTCTTAATGAAATATATGGCCAAAATATAGAAGATAAGCTATATCAAAATGCCTTAAAAGTATATGAAAAAGTGCCTAGATAGAGAGATTAGAATGTCCTAAAAATAGGACAAAGTTCCCTTGAAAATAAGGCGTTTTTCCAGTAATTAAACACTTGACAATTGCCTATAAAATGATAAAATAATACATATTTACAAAAGTTTTGCTATAGAGCAAAAAAGGAGAAAAATTAATTATGAAAAATTTCAAAAAGTTAGTTGCAGTTGCTATGGCATTTGCACTTACAGCATCTACTTTTGCTGGTGTTGTTTATGCTAATTCATATCTACTTAAGCAAGCAACATTTGTACAAGTTCAAGTTGGTAACCAATTTGTAGACCAAATGGGCAAGGACAGAGAAGAATGGCGTCAAGATATCTGGGCAACAAGACCAGGTAAATCTACTTCACGTGGTGCTAATGGTAACAATGTTTCTTACGAATTCTCTAAGAGTCCATTCTACTGGACACTTTATGGAAGTGATACAGAATCAGTTACACTTAAGTCACACCACAGACCAAATTCTGGTTATGTAGTTATTCTTGCTCCAGGCGAATATGTATGGGCTCCAACAATCAACCCAGAAACAGCTAAGTGCCCACAAGGTACAGTAGATTGCACATTCGTTTCTTTCCCAGACGTTCCTTATGGACTTACTCCAGAAAGATGTGGATTCGCTGGTTTCACAAAGAAAGTTGATCAAACAGAATCATCTTTATTCCAAAGATACCTTACAGCACGTGGTTACAATCAAATTTCTTGGGGCGTTTATAGAAACAATGCTGGTGAATATGCTAACATTATTCCAAGAGACATCGTAATGCAATGGGCAAAAGACAACGGATTAACTGAATAATAGTAATTCAATAATTATTAAATATAAAACCTCTCTTATTCTTAAGAGAGGTTTTTTATTTCTAAAAATACTTAAAGATACCATCTATGATAGTATCTTTTTAAGAATTTTGTTGTATAATAATAGTATCATTATATAAATATTGCAAAAGGATTTGTGAGGTTAGTCTATGGCCAAAATTAAATTAGATATGCATACGCACAGCTTAATGAGTGAACATGCCTATAATACTATCTTAGAGATGGTTATAGCTGCAAAACATGCAAAATTATCAGCCATAGGAATAACAGATCACACATATGGCATCCCTAATGCCCCTTCATATATTTATTTTTACAATTTTAAGGTTATCCCAAGAAGAATGTATGGAGTAGATTTATATCTTGGCGCAGAGATCAACATAGTTGACTATGATGGCAGGCTCTCATTTGAAGATTATATGATGAAGTATGTAGATATAAGACTTGCCGGGATGCATGATGTCTGCTACAAATGTGGCTCAGGAGATGAAAATACTTCAGCGATCATAGGCGCACTTAAAAATCCATATGTAGATATAATCGTCCACATGAATGATGGCAAGTATAATCTAGATTATGAAAAAATAGTAAAGACAGCCGCAAGCGAGAACAAAATATTAGAAATTAATAATAATGCATTAAGATCTACTTGGCGTAAGGGTGCCTGGGAAAATGATTCAAAACTATTGTCTCTGTGCAAGAAGTATTCAGTCCCAGTAATAATGGATAGCGATGCTCATTTTGCAACAGATGTGGGCAATCTTACTAATTGCGAGAAGATAATTAAAGACAATAAATTTCCTAAAGAATTAGTTATGAATTATGATTATGATAAATTTGGGAAATTTATTAAAGATAAAAGAAAAAAAGAGCCAGAAGTTCCAAAGAGATTTGAATCTAAGGATTTCTTCATAAAAGTTTGATATAGAGGAAATGTACAATATGAAAAATAAATTAACTATATTTATATTATTAATTGTGACCATAGTTTTTTCTGCCTGCGGAGGCAAGAAAAATATAGAACCTGAAATAGTAGATGACATGATTGATATAGTAGGTAATATTACAGCTTTCGAAGATACATCATATGATGTAGAAGATAGAAATATAAAAAGAATTGCCGTTCAAAGCCTAACATCTCTCATATCAGGCATTGAAAGCGGAAGCATAGATTACGGCCAACTCCCTAGTCCAGTAGCTAATTTTATTACTAAAAAATATAATATGGCTATACATAAAACTTATACAGATTCTCAAACTTTCTCATTTGGAGTTCCGCCACGAAATAAAGATCTTGTAGAAGAACTAGATCATGCAATAAAAGGTCTTGAGTCTGATGGAGTACTTGATAGATTAAGAAAACAATACATAGAAGATATAGATAATATAATAGATGGGTTAGAATCTGCAGAGTTTGAAACATTTGAGGGGGCCCCTACTATAACATTTGCAGTAACGGGAGATCTTCCTCCTATAGATTATCTTGATGATAATAAAAATCCAATTGGATTTAGCACAGCAATTTTATCTGAGCTCGGAAAGAGACTTAAAAAGAATATAAAAATTATCGTATGCGATGCAGCATCTAGGCCTGCTGTATTAATAAGTAGAAAGGCAGATGTATTATTTTGGGTATCCAATATATCTAATGAAGATATGCATCCAGAATCGTTCGTAATGGAAGGAATCACCTTAACTGAGCCATATTGCGAATACACCATTTCTGATATAACAAAGTAGTTTTCGGGCAAATATTTATATTATGGGGGCTTTTCAAAGCCCCTTTTTTATTTATGTTCAAAATATCTTTGGTTTATAGTGCTTGACAATCGTTGGGGCTATGTGGTAAATTATAGTAAATAATGGAATATAGTGGGTTAAAGTGGGAATCACTTATAGCCTATTTTATCCATTAATTTATTAGTTATGTTTACGGGAACTTACAACCAAAAAGTAGATGAGAAAGGAAGAATAACAATTCCTTCAAAGTTTAAGTCTGAGTTTGGAAAGAAAATAGTTGTTACTAATTATTTAGATGGTTGTCTTTCTATTTACACCAAGGAAACTTGGACTAAGCTTGAAAAGAAAATTGCATCTCTTCCTATGTCTAAGAAAGGAAGCAGAGATTTTAAAAGATTCTTTCTTGGAAGTGCACTTGTCCTTGATATTGATAAACAAGGAAGAGTTTTGATATCTATGCCTCTTAGACAGTACGCAAAATTAGGTGAAGAAGTAAATCTCATAGGTGTAGGAGACCATGTAGAAATCTGGGACAGTAAGGTGTGGGATAAATCTTACATGTCTACTACATTTAAGAACGACAATCAATTTGCTGAAAGTTTAGAAGATTTAGGAATATAACTAACTTAGGTAAGTAGATGGAGCATATATCTGTATTACTGAATGAGACAATAGACGGACTTAATATTAAGAAAGACGGAATTTATGTTGATTGTACTTTAGGTGGTGGAGGACATAGCAGAGAGATATTAAAACATCTTAGTGGCACTGGTCATCTATATGGCATAGATCAAGATGAAGTAGCAATTAAGTATGCAACGGATAGACTGAAAGAATTTGACAACAAAACAATAATAAAAGGAAATTTTAAAAATACCAAAGAAATTTTATCCACGCAAGGTGTTAGATCGGTAGATGGAATCCTTTTAGACCTAGGAGTATCAAGTTTTCAATTTGATGATGAGACAAGAGGTTTTTCTTATAGATATGATGCCGAACTTGATATGAGAATGGATAGAGGAAATAATCTTACAGCTAAGGAAATAGTAAATACATATAGCGAGCATGACTTGTATAGAATAATTAGAGACTATGGCGAGGATAATTTTGCAAAAAATATTGCTAAGCACATAGTAAATTATAGAAAAGATAAAGAGATTTCAACAAGCCTTGAGCTTGTAGAAATTATAAAAGGGGCAATACCTGCAAGAGTTAGGAACAATAAAAAGGGACACCCCGCAAAGCAAACTTTCCAAGCACTACGAATAGAAGTAAATAATGAACTTGAAATTTTGGGAGGCGCGCTAGATGAACTAAAAGACTTACTAAATGATAATGGAAGACTGGCAATCATTACATTCCACTCGTTAGAAGATAGGATTGTAAAAAACAAATTTAAAACTTGGCAGAATCCGTGTACTTGTAAAGACTTGCCAGTTTGTATATGTGGCAAGAAACCTGAAGGTAAAAGTCTTAAAAAGATTTTCCCAAGTAGTACCGAAATAGAGTTAAACCCACGAAGTAAGTCGGCGATACTTAGAATTTTTGAAAAGAATAAGGAGAATAGTGATGCAAACAAGATTGCGTAAACAAATTATTTCAAGAAGACATTCTGGTTCAAGAATTAGTTTTGAAACAATTAGAAAGAAGGAAATGGCCAGCGGTTTTTCTATGCTTGCCGACTTCGTTACTTTATGTATATTTGTAGCATCTGCAGCCCTTCTTGTTATAACACTATTGAGTAATGTGAAAGATTCGCTTCTAACAACAGTTTTAAGAAGTAGAGAGAACAAGCTTAATAAACAATATGAAGCACTTAAGAATTCTAATGATTCAATACAAAATAATTTAGAAACAAACTTAAATCTTGATGAGATATTCAATATAGCGGTACTTGAATATGGTATGAAATACCCAAGTAAGAACGACGTCATATATTTCGATAAAAATAATGGAGAATACATAAAGTTCAATGAGAGGCTTAAAAGATAAGAAAATAATAAAGCCTTACATGAAGAAAAAACTAGTGCTTGGATTTTTCCTTTTTGCATTAGTTTTTTTTGCGTTATCTGCGAGTCTCTATACTATGATTAAGACCAACAATGATGAGTATTCTAAAATAGTTCTAAGTCAGCGTCAATCAAGTTATGATACACGTGTAATTACAGCAAAGCGAGGAGATATAATAGATAGGAACGGACAGCTTCTTGCAACAAGTATCAAAGTTTATAATTTAATACTAGATCCAAAGATAATAACAACCAATGACAATACTGTGTATTACAACCAAACAATAGACTGCCTTTCCTCTTTCTTCAAAGTCGATTTTAATGATATTAAAAATATAATAGATACAAGAAAAAATTCTGCATATTATAGATATAAAAAATCTCTTAGCTATGAAGAAAAAACTGCACTTGAAGAATATATAGCAGAAAAGAATGAGGAATTAAAAAGCAATAATTCGCAAGAAAGAATCAGAGGTATATGGTTTGAAGATGATTATAAAAGATATTATCCATATTCTACTCTTGCATCTAATGTAATAGGATTCTCTAATAGCGCAGGTACTAGCGGAACCTTAGGCCTTGAACAGTATTATAATGAAACTCTTGTAGGAGTTAATGGAAGAAGATTTGGATATTTAGATAATGAATATTCTTTATCAAGCGTATCGAAAGATGCCATTGATGGTTCTACACTTGTTTCTACAATAGATATAGGACTTCAATACATAGTTCAAAAACATCTTGATGATTGGCAGAAGAATGATATTGGTTCAAAATCTGCATCATGTATAGTTATGGATCCTAACAATGGAGAAGTTCTCGCAATGGGTTCTACTAACTCATTTGACCTTAATAATCCAAGAGATCTATCTTATAAATATTCAGAAGATGATATATATAAAGTAGGTGCAGAACTTGCAATAGCAGAGATAAAAAAAGACAATGAATATTTTGCAAATGAGCCAGATATAGCTAAAATGCAAGTAGAACTAGGAGAAGAGTTTGATGAAGAACTTGCAAATGAACAAGTAAGATTATATAACGAAGCTTTAGTAAAAGAAATTGAAAGCAGGTATACACGTGAAGAATTAATAAAAAAAGCAACAACTCATCTGTGGTATCAGAATTGGAGAAACTTATGTATTTCTGATACTTATGAGCCAGGATCTACATCTAAAGTTTTTACAGTTTCAGGTGGCATAGAAGAAGGAGTAGTAGATGAGTCTTCCCACTTTTTATGTGAAGGCTGGCTAGAACTTGATGATGGTGAGAGAAAATGGAGAATAAGATGTAACAATAGAAAAGGTCATGGGGACTTAACTCTTGCAGAATCACTTATGTATTCTTGCAACATGTCTATGTCGCAAATTGCATTTGATGAAGGTAGTAACAATTTTATTAAGTATCAAGACTTATTTGGATTTGGACAGAAGACCAATATAGATCTTCCTGCTGAAGCAGGTGCAGAAAAACTTGTATACAATGAAAAAACTATGGGTAGAACTTCACTTGCAACTAATGCGTTTGGACAAAATTTTAACTGTACTATGATTCAACTAGCTAGCGCATTTGCCTCAGTAATTAATGGTGGAAAATTCTACGAACCACATCTTGTAAAGCAGATTCGTAATGCCAATGGTTCAATTAAAGATGAAAAAATTTTTACTCCTACTCGTCAGACCATATCTAAACAAACTTCAGACTTCCTTAGAGCAGTTTTATATCAGACAGTAGAAACTGGTACAGGAGCTGCAGCTAAGATAGATGGATATACAGTAGGTGGGAAAACTGGAACAGCAGAAAAGCTTCCAAGAAAAGATAAAAATTACTTAGTATCGTTTTGCGGTTTTGCACCTATTGAAAATCCGAAACTACTCGTTTATGTAATAGTAGATACGCCTAATCTACAAGGAGAGGAGCAGGCAAAGGCAGTATTTGCAACAAAAATATTTAATAAAATAATGTTTGAGTCACTTGGATATTTAAATATAGAACCAGTTGATAAAGAATTAAGTAAAACTTATACATATGATATTGCTGAGGGTTATACCAAGGCAACACTTAGCGAAGCAAAAGAAATAATTATAACAGTAGAAGAAGCTAATACAGATAATATGTTTACTAAAGTAAAAAAATTAAAGATGAAGGATGAAGAAATTCCTAAAGAACAAGTTGGAGAAGAATATCCAGATCTCATGCCTTCAGTTTTGGAGGAAGAATGATGAATACTGCAGAGCTTGTGAAAAATACTACATTCTTTATTTTTATATTTTTTATACTGCCAGGTTTACTTGCAACATTTTTATTCCTATTTACTAGACCATTGCTTCATAAGCTTAAATTTGGTCAGGAAGTTAGAAAAGATGGGCCACAAACTCACTTAACTAAGCAAGGAACTCCTACTATGGGTGGTATAGTTTTCTTAATAAGTCTTGCACTTACTATGCCATTCTTCTTAAACGGGCAGACAGCATTTTCATTAATTATTATGATTGGTTTTGGTCTCATTGGATTAATAGATGATTTCCTCAAGATAAAAGGTAAGAATACAAAGGGACTTCACCCTAAATTAAAACTGGCACTTCAGATTTTGCTTGCATTTATATTTATGTATGTAAGCGAGAAAGTCTTTATGGAAAATAATAATATTATTATTCCATTTACAAAACAAGTTATTAGTCTTTCTGTACTTTCAATACCTATAATGGTATTTATCATAGTGGGAACAGATAATGCAGTAAACTTTACTGACGGGATAGATGGGCTCTGTTCTGTAGTTACTATAATAGTAGCGATATTTTTCATAATTGTTTCTATCAGATTTGAAAAACTGGAAATAGCAATACTTAGTGCTGCACTGATCGGTGTCTTGTCATCATTTTTAATATTTAATAAACATCCAGCATCTATATTTATGGGAGATGTAGGATCACTCTTCCTAGGAAGCTTTGTAGGAATAATTGCCTACATGCTTAAGATTCAATTACTTATACCAATATTTGGATTTGTTTATTTCATGGAAATAATGTCAGTAATAATTCAAGTTACATATTTTAAACTTACAAAGGGTAAGAGAATTTTTAAGATGGCACCTGTACACCACCATTTTGAGCTATGTGGTTTTAGTGAAAATAAAATTGTTTTAATGTTTGCAATAATTACTTTACTTGGTTGTATAATTTCATATTTTGCAATTTTTTAATGTTATGAAAGATAATTCAAATAAAAAAATAATAGTTCTTGGAGTAGGCGTAAGCGGTAAGGCCGTATGTGATGTTTTAATAAGCAAGAGATTTTATGTCGTTGTTTATGATAGCGACCCTAATCAAGACTTTGCAGAAATTAAGAATAGATATGTTGGTTATGAATATATAGAATATGTTTCTGGAAAGCTAAGCCTGTCTCACCTAAATGGCGTTTCTTTATGCATTATAAGTCCTGGTATTTCATATGATAACGATTTCGTAAAGCTAATTCAAAGCGAGGGAATAGATATCTGGAGTGAGATTGAACTTGGTGATGTAATGAATAAGGGTGAACTTTGTGCAATTACAGGAACTAATGGCAAGACAACAGTTACTACTCTAGTAGGAGAAATACTAAAATCTAATTTTAAGGACGTTCATGTGTGTGGAAACATAGGAGAACCATTTGTGAAAAAGGCAGTTGAATCTACCAAGGAAACAAGAACCGTTCTTGAAGTAAGTAGTTTCCAACTAGAAGGAATACAGAAATTTAGGCCTAAAGTTTCATGCATACTAAATTTAACACCTGATCATTTAGACAGACATAAAACATTTGAAAATTATATTAATACAAAACTTGCCATAACATATAATCAGAAAGAAGATGATTTCATTGTCATAAATTATGACGACGAAGTTTTAAGAGGATTGTATGAAAGAGGCTTCTTTACATGTAAGGTTGTCTTATATTCTACAAATGCTAATCAAATTGATAAAATAGAAGAAGGATATTATTTAAAGGATAAGCAGATATTTTATAGAAGTAAGGGCAATACGAAAGATACACCAGGTAAGGATAAAAACCAAGGAGAGTTTTTGCTCAATGTAAACAGTTTGATCTTGCTTGGTAGACATAATTACGAAAATGTGATGGCTGCAATTGCAGTTGCTCACCTAATGGGCGTCCCTCATGATAAATGTGTGTCGGTAGCACTTAATTTCAAATCAGTAGAACATAGAATAGAATATGTTCGTACGAGAAATGGGGTAAAGTACTATAACGATTCTAAGGGAACCAATCCTGATGCTGCAATAAAAGCAATAGAAGCTATACCAGGAAATATTGTTCTTATAGCAGGTGGATATGATAAACATTCCAATTATACAAGTTTTATATCTGCATTTGGAAATAAAGTAAAGCAATTAGTCCTTATGGGGGAGACAGCAGATGCAATAGAAAAAACAGCTGTTGCCATGGGATTTACTAAAATAGTGAGAGCCAAGAATATGAAAGAGGCGGTAAAACTTGCAACAATGTATTCTTCACCAGGTGAATATGTTTTACTATCTCCAGCCTGTGCTTCATGGGATATGTACACAAGTTATGAAGAAAGAGGCAAGGATTTTAAGCAGGAAGTTAATTATTTATAATGTTCTTTAACAAGAAGAAAAATAAAACAAATACTAACGAAAACAATGCACAAAATAATATGCAATATAATTTTGATACTAATCAAAATAATTTCGATTTTATAAATAATCAAAATTTTATTAATATGCCTGCGCCGGTTGACTCTAGTATAAATACTGATGCAAATCAAGAAAGAGGCGATAATATAGCCGAGGTTAGGAAAAATCAGGGAATAGATTACAACTTAGTTATGCTCATAATTTTTATTACTATATTTGGCCTTGTAATTTTATATAGTGCATCAAGTTATTATTCTCTAAGTGAATATAATAATACAGGTTATTTATTTGAAAGACAACTTGGGTTCATGGGTGTTGGAATAATAATTATGTTTATAGTAAGCCTATTTAGTTATAAGATAGTTTATAGATTTGGATATATATTTTATATTGTGTCTATAGGATTTGTTGTTGCAACATTGATAATCGGTTCTGCTTTTCGTGGTTCTACAAGATGGATAGATATATTTGGAATTACTTTTCAACCATCAGAGCTTACAAAAATAGCTGTTATAGTTGCAATGGCAACATATTTTACAAAAAATTATAGTAAATTAGATGATCATAAAACTATTATGAAGGGACTTACGATAGGACTCTTCCCTGCAATATTTATAGTATCTAATAACTTGTCTACAGGAATTATTGTCATACTTCTTGCATTTTCTATTGCATTCATCGTGTCTAAAAGATATTTGCCTTTTGTTCTACTTGTATTAGTTGCTGGACTTGTTTATGTATTTGCAGAACCTTTAACTAGGGCAGTATCAGAAATAGGTCTTATTAAAAATTATCAAGTAGAAAGAATACTTGCATGGAAAAATCCATCAGAGTATGTAGACAAGACATATCAAACCATGCAGAGTTTATATGCAATTGGTTCTGGCGGTTTCCTTGGCAAAGGTTTAGGTTCATCAATTCAGAAATATGTTATGCCAGAAGCTCAAAACGATATGATATTTGCCATACTGGTAGAAGAGATGGGACTTTTTGGTGCAATATCTTTAATAATAATTTTTCTATTTATTTTTTATAGAATATTTAAAATCAGTATCAATGCGACAGAATTTTTTGGTTCGATAGTTGCCTATGGAATACTTGCACACATTGCCCTTCAAGTATTTTTAAACATTGCAGTGTGCATGAATTTGATACCAAACACAGGAATAACTCTTCCTTTTATAAGTTATGGAGGAAGTTCAAGTATAGTTTTGTTTTTAGAGATGGGACTTGTTCTTTCTATATCTAGAGGTGTAGAAAAATAGCTTATGAAGAAACTGATTGTTGTTGTGATGTTAGTGATGATAGGATTTGTCCTCAATTCATTCACGATTGATACTATAGATGTTGTAGGTAATAAACGTGTAGAAAGTGAAGATATAAAGAATGCAATAATAGGTGAAAATGATACAAGAAAAACAATTGCAATAATGTTTGGAGAAATGTTCGGTAAGCACAAGGACATACCCAATATAGCAAAATATAAATTAAATGTCCTGTCGCCTTCTCATTTGCAAATTGTTGTAGAAGAAAATCCTATTATAGGCTGCATATTCTACATGTCGAGCTTTATGTATTTTGATAGAACTGGAATGGTGTCTTACTCCAAAACTTATTCAGAACAAGGAATACCAATAGTAGAAGGAATTTCATTTAAAAATGTGGTCATAGGACAGAAGTTAGAAGTTAGGAACGAGAATGAATTTAATAAGTTAGCAAATATTGCTAGGGCGATGCAGAACGCAGACTTGAATGTTGATAATATAACATTTAAGGGAGAAAACGACATAACCTTAAGACTTGGCAGGATATATGTATTACTGGGTGATGCAAGGAACATAGAAATACAAGCTAACATAATAGCTGAAGTCTATCCACAGCTTCAAGGAAAGGCAGGAACATTAGATTTATCAACTGCAAGAGAAAATATGATAAATGAAAGCTATATATTTAAGAAAGATTCTGGGAGGTAATATTTATGCAATGTCCTTTTTGTAAAAGTGACGACACAAGTGTAATTGATACACGAACACAAGAAGATGGTCTTGTGATTAAAAGAAAGAGAGTTTGTAATAGGTGTCAGAGAAAATTTAATACTTATGAAAGAGTAGACACTCTTCCTTTATTTGTAGTAAAGAAAGATGGTAGCAGAGAACAATACGATAGAAAGAAGATAGAAAGAGGTATAGTCCAAGCATGCCACAAGAGAAATCTATCATCTGCCAAGATAATGGAAATAGTTGATAAGATAGAAAAGGCAATCAACCTTAAGGATGTTAATGAAATTACTTCTATCGAAATCGGCGATATAGTAATTGAGATACTTAAAAATATTGACCAAGTTGCATATATAAGATTTGTATCTGTATATAAAGACTTCCAAGATCTTGACGAGTTCATCAATGAACTTAAGAAGATTTCATTTGTTAAGTCCAATAGACTTGAAAAACTTATTGAACTTGCAGGTTGCTGCGATACACTCATAGATGTTGGCTGCGACCATGCTTATATAGATATAGAAATGTCTAAGCGTAAGATGGCCAATAAGATAATTGCCATAGATGTTAAGGATGGACCTCTTGAGAAAGCCAAGGAAAATATAGATAAGGCCAAAATAAAAAATATTAAGCTTGTAAAGGCCAATGGTTTAAGTGGAATAGATATTGATAAGAATTGCACTATAGTAATTGCAGGTATGGGTGGAGAGAAGATTGCTAAGATACTAGAAGATGCTATGCCATTTGAATATAATAAACTTGTTTTATTACCTCATACTAAGATCGAAGTTTTGAGAAAATTTTTAAATGATAACAAATTCAAGAACACTAAAGAGACTTTGATTTATGATGACAATAAATGGTATAATTATATAGTAGTTGAGTAATAAAGGAGAACCCTATGTTTCAAAAGAACGTATTTACAATAGGGGATATAATTAATGAATTAGATGCACTCTTTCCAGAAGTTACAGCACAGGTATATGACAATCCTGGACTCGTAATAGGAAAGAGATCTGAGATATGTACCGGCATATATGTATGCGTAGATATTTTAGAAAGAGATGTGAATTTTTGCATATCTGAGGATATAAATTTAATCATCTCACACCACCCTCTCATCTGGGATGGTGTTAAGAAAATAACAGACGAAGATAGCCATTCAAGAAAAATCATGAAATTAATAGAAAATGGAATTTCTGTTTTTGCCTTGCACACAAATTATGACTGCTCTCCATATGGAATGTGCAGGAAATATATAAGTGAGTTATCACTAAGCAATACGGAGTACATAGAAAAAGTTCCATGTAGCGAGTTAGATAAAGAAAAGATAGATATTAATTTAAGAACAACGTTTATGAATAGTGATGCAGCAAGTGAATATGGAGCAAATACAGTTATAGATTTAAAAAACCCTATACTCAAGGATAAGTTGTTTGTGAATCAAAATTTTGATTATCTAGATTATGGACTTGGAGTAATTGGTGATCTACCAATTTCACATGATTTATCAACTCTTGCATCTAAACTTCAGCAGTCTTTTGATATATCTGATGTAAGACTATATGATACTAAGAAAGACATATTAAGAGTTGCAATATGTCCAGGTTCTGGTAAGAGTGCAGTTCATGCAGTAAGAGAAAAAAATGCAGATGTTTTCATTACTGGAGATATCAATCACGACAGTTGGCTTTGGCTATATGAAGAAGGAGTTAGTGGTATATTTGTAGATCACTATGATGCTGAAAAGCATTTTGTTACTGAAATTAAATCTTTACTTGGATTATAAGATGAAAGTATATATAAATAAAAAAGAATATCAGTATAAAGACGGCATAACATACTATGAAATTGCTAAGGATTTTCAGAAAGATTATGACCAAGACATTTTGCTTGTCAAAACACAGTATAAGTTTGAGGAACTAAGATCTGTAGCTCGTGATGGTGATGATATTTCTTTTATATTTTTTAATGACAAGCAGGGCTACCATGCATATGCTCACACAGCCATATTTATATTATTAAAATCATTATATGAACATTTTTCACCTAATAATGACTTCATGTTTGAATTAGAATTTAGATTAGGAGATGGATACTATTTTTCAGTTCGAAATAAGGATAATAAGGATATTGTCGTAAAAAAAGATGTAGATGCAATCAAGAAAATATTTGACGATGTAGTAAGTAAGCAAGTACCAATTGAAAAGACAAGCTATCCAAGAAAAGATGCAATAGAAATATTTAGATCATATGATATAGTACAAAAGACTTCTTTATTAAAATACCTCCTTAAGAATAAAATTGATGTTTATACAATAGATGATTTCCCTGGATATTTTTATGGATATTTATTGTATGATACTGGATATATAAAATATTATGATATTAAATTTTATAAGGGCGGCCTACTTCTCTTAATCCCTAACCAGATAAGACCAGGAATTATAGGAAAGGAGAAGAAGCTTGATAACTTATTTACAACACAGTTAAAATCAGCAGATTGGTCTAAGTCTCTTAATGCGAATTGTGTGGGGCTGCTCAATGATAAGATTGCACAGGGAGAATTTAATAATCTTGTCCTTATGCAGGAAGCATACCAAGAAAGGCAGATAGGTAATATTGCACAATATATTTTTGACCATCAAGAAAAGGTAGTTCTAATTGCAGGTCCATCAAGTTCAGGAAAGACGACATTTTCGCATAGACTATCAACTCATTTAAAGGCACTGGGCAGAACAACTCATCCTATTGCAGTAGATAATTTTTTTGTTAATAGAGTAGATACTAAAAGAGATGAGAATGGTGAGTATGAATTTGAATCTATTGATAATGTAGATATCAAATTATTCACAGATACAATTAATGCACTCACAGATGGTAAGAGCATTGTACTCCCAAGATACGACTTTAAAAAGGGCGAAAAAGTATTTGAAGGTCCCGCTTTTAAAATTGATGATGATGACATTCTAGTTATAGAAGGTATACATTGCTTAAACAATAAATTGTATGAGAATTTATTTTGTAAGAAAAAATTTAAGATATATATATCTGACCTAACTCCTATATCAATAGATGAGCATAATAGAATTTCTACAAGCGATTGTAGGCTCATAAGAAGAATAGTTCGCGACAACAGGACAAGAGGATATGGAGTTTTGGACACACTTAAAATGTGGAAGAAGGTAAGAAAAGGAGAGGAAGAAAATATATTTCCTTTTCAAGAAAATGCCGACATATTTTTTAACTCCGCATTGATATATGAACTTGCAGTTCTTAAGACGTACGTAGAACCATTATTATTTAATGTTCCAACAGATGCTGCAGAATATGATGAAGCAATTGAATTACTTAGATTCCTAAGCTATTTCCTTGGCGCTCCAGCAGATGAGATTCCTAAAAATTCAATATTGAGAGAATTCATTGGTGGAAATGTTTTTGATGTAACATAAGTATTAGATATTAATTACTAATTTGTTTTTAGATAATAGATTTTCCTTATCATATAAATCATAAGTTATTTCTATATTGTGCTCATTAATATTTAATTCTGTAGTATTCAAGATAAAATGTATCTTGCCTAGAGCACTATCATGGACAAAGTCCGTCACCCCGCCCGGGGCAAATATCATTTCACTTTTTATGAACCCATGCCTTGTTATAGTTAATATGTTGTCATTTTTGTTGTGTTTTAATCTAAATTTATCAACTTCGTGCGGTTTTTTCTTTTCATGATGATTTTTCTTTTCGTAATTTAATTCTATATCCTCTATACAGTCTATAATCATTTCATTATCATTGTTCTCTATGTTTTCGTATGTGTAAATATTGTTTGTTATGTCGTGGTGAGATATTTCAGATCTATTGAAGAATATTTGCGATAGGGTAAAGTACAATTTGTTATTATTCATCATAATAGCTCGTTTAATATATAATCAAATACTTTTGTTGATTTTGATTTCCAGTTTTCACATAAGGTTCTAGCCATTTCTTCATCCTTAATAAGTAGATCTATTGTTAGGACTGAGTTTTGTCTTTCTACAAGTTCTAGGTTTACATTGTATCCATTAATTCCTTGTGTAAAATTAGCAATAGAAGAAGATTCTTTCATCAATTTAAGCTTGTTATTTTCTACAAATTCGTTCATGTCGTTGATGCTATCTTCTGAAATATCGTTTTGCATATAAGTTAAGGCCTGCTTTCCCATGTCGGTAATTGTATATAGAACGCTATTAATTGACTGCTTTGACTTAACCATTTCAGAGTTGACGAGTTCTTCAATTAGTAATTGAAAACTCATGTAATCCATGTAGTTATATTGCGTGAAAAAATTTGCAATTTGTGAGTTGCTGAGTGGAAAATTCACGCTGTTGATTAAGTACAGAATCATCAATTTGTATATCATGTTTATATCTTTCATAAAATTAATAATAACAAGAAATACTAAAAAATACAATATTAATAATTATCCTTATATGATAAAATATACACTAATGTTTAACATAGGAAATGTACAAATTGACTCTTGTATAACTCTTGCTCCAATGGCAGGGATTACTGATCTGCCATATAGATTAATATGTAAAGAGATGGGTGCAAGTCTTGTTGTAACTGAACTCATATCTGCAAAAGGTATATTATATAAAAATCCAAACAACAAAGTAATAATGGAAACATCAGAAGATGAAGCACCGGCAGCACTGCAGCTTTTCGGATCTGACCCATTTATTATGTCTGCAATGGCTAACCGTGTAACAGATGAGTATCCATATAAAATAGTTGATATTAATATGGGCTGCCCTGTTCCTAAAGTTGTAAATAATGGAGAAGGAAGCGCACTTCTTAAGGATATAGAACTTGCAAAAAGAATAATAGAAACTATGGTAAGAGTGCTTGAGGCTAAAAAAATTCCTGTCACAGTTAAAATGAGAATAGGATTTGATAAAAAACATATTAATGGAATAGAGTTTGCAAAAATGTGTGAAGCTGCAGGTGCATCTGCAATTACAGTTCATGCAAGATGTAGAGATGAATATTATTTAAATGAAGCACTACATCTTGATGTATTAAAAGAAATCGCACACTCAGTTAAAATTCCTGTAATTGGTTCTGGAAATATATTTACTATTGAAGATGCTAAAAATATGATAGAAAATATTGGCTGCACCGGCGTTGCTCTTGCAAGAGGGGTGTGTGGGAATCCTTGGTTTGTTAGAGAGTGCAGGGAATATCTTGAAAATAACAAGAAGATTGATAGACCAAGACCTAGTGAAATTAAAGATATGATTTTTAAACATTTAGATCTTATGAGTAGATATAAATCTATACATGTAACGGTGCAAGAAATGAGAAAACACATTGCATGGTATACTAAATCACTCCCTGGTTCAACAAAATTTAGACAAAAACTTAACGACATAACAGATATTGAATATTTAAAAGAATATATTAATTCATATTTTGAAAATTTATAAATGTGCTATAATAATATTTATATATGGAACAGAATAGTTTATTTGATTCAGTATCTGCCCAAATTCTTCCTCTTGCAAAAAGGCTTGCGCCTAAAACACTTGATGAAGTTGTTGGTCAAGATCACATATTACAAAAAGATAAATTCTTATATAGAGCAATAGAAGCTGATAGACTTGGCTCCCTAATTTTTTATGGTCCTCCAGGAGTTGGTAAGACTGCACTTGCCAAAGTTATTGCTAACACAACAAAAAGTTATTTTAGGCAGATAAATGCAGTATCAAGTGGCAAGAAAGACATGGAAGAAGTTGTAGCATTTGCCAAAAGTGAATTTACTTTAACAGGAAAGAAGACAACATTATTTATAGATGAAATTCATAGATTCAATAAATCTCAACAAGATTATCTACTTCCGTTCGTAGAAAATGGAATTATAACTTTAATTGGTGCAACAACAGAAAATCCATATTTTGAAGTAAATAAGGCCTTGCTTTCAAGAGCAAGAGTAGTTGAGCTAAATCCATTAACCAAAGAGGACATAAGAAAAATAATTGATAGAGCACTGACTAATAAAGAAGATGGACTTGGCGAGATGAATATCAAAATGGAAGAAAGAGCTAAGGAGTTTCTAAGTGATGCATCTGGAGGAGACGCAAGGAGCGCCCTTAATGCATTAGAACTTGCTGCAATGACAACAAAACCAAGTGGTGCAGATAAAGAAATTATTATAAGTTTAGAAATTATAAGTGAATGTCTTGGTAAGAAACCTTATCTTTATGATAAAGACGGAGATACACATTATGACTGCATATCAGCTTTTATAAAATCAATGAGAGGCAGTGATGAAAATGCTGCAGTTTATTATCTTGCAAGAATGCTTACTGCGGGGGAAGATGTTAAATTTATAGCAAGAAGAATGATGATACTTGCATCAGAAGATATAGGGCTTGCTGATCCTCTTGCTATAATCGTTGCAACAAATGTAGCTCAGGCTGTAGAAAGGGTTGGTATGCCAGAAGCTCAGATTATACTTGCAGAGGGAGCACTCTATCTTGCAAGAACTAAGAAGTCAAATAAAGTTGTAGTTGCAATTGGAAATGCCATGAGCGAAGTAGCAGAAAGTGGAAACTTGCCAATTCCAAACCATCTAAGGGATGCGCACTACAGCGGTAGCAAGGAATTAGGCAGAGGTATAGGATATAAGTACCCTCACGATTATAAAGATAGCAAAGTCGATCAGCAATATTTGCCTGATGAGATTAAGGACAAAAAGTTTTCCTAATATTTATATAAGTCGATAAGCAAATTTTTATACATTTTTCTTTATATCTTGTAAAAAATCTAGAATATGATAAAATATAAAAGTTGATTTAACTATTAAAGTTAAAGTTTAGGAGGAATTATGCAAGATTTAATGCTCGTAATTGTTGCAGCTGTTGTTGCTGCAGTTGCAATTCTTTATGCTTTCGCACTTATGGGAATGATCGGCAAGGAAGAAGAAGGCACAGAGAGAATGATCGAAATTTCAAAAGCAATCAGAGATGGTGCTAAAGCTTTTCTTTTTGCAGAATATAAATCTCTTGTAGTTGTTATAGTAATTTTATTTGCTGCTATATTTAAATTCATAAATCCAACAACTGCTTTCTGTTTCTTACTTGGAAGTATATTTTCTATACTTGCTGGCTACATAGGAATGACAGTTGCTACAAAAGCTAATGTACGTACAACGAATGCAGCTAAAAATTCTGGAATGGACAAGGCTCTTCTTATCGCATTCAGAGGTGGCTCTGTTATGGGTATGTGCGTTGTAGGTTTTGGACTTTTTGGATGTGCAATTCTTTATCTTATAACTAAAGACGTAAGCTTCCTCACGGGTTATTCACTTGGTGCATCAACAATTGCATTATTTGCCCGTGTAGGCGGTGGTATTTATACAAAGGCTGCTGACGTTGGTGCAGACCTTGTTGGTAAAGTAGAAGCAGGAATACCTGAAGATGATCCAAGAAACCCAGCTGTTATTGCAGATAACGTTGGTGATAACGTTGGTGACGTTGCAGGTATGGGCGCTGACCTTTTTGAATCTTATGTTGGTGCAATTATTTCTGCATGCACACTTGGCGCAATTTCTTATGGACAAAACGGAGTGCTTAGTGCTATGTGTCTTGCTGCAATTGGTATAGTTGCTGCAATAATAGGTTCACTTTTTGTTCGTGGAGGAAAGAATCCAGCAGGTGCACTTAATACAGGTTCTTATGTATCTGCTCTTATAGTTGCTGTTTGCTCATTATTCTGCAGCAATAGCACACTAGGAAATTTTAATGCAGGTATTGCAACTTGCTCTGGTATAGTAGTTGGTATCGCAATTGGTAAACTTACAGAAATTTATACATCTAGTGATTATTCTTCAGTAAAGAAGATTGCTGAACAATCAGAAGCTGGTCCTGCAACAACAATTATTTCAGGACTTGCAGTAGGTATGAAATCTACATGTATTCCTATCGTTTTAATAGGTGTTGCAACATTTGTTGCATTTAAATTCTTTGGTCTTTATGGTATTGCACTTAGTGCAGTTGGTATGCTTTCTACAACAGGTATTACTGTTGCAGTTGACGCCTATGGTCCTATTGCCGATAACGCAGGTGGTATTGCAGAAATGTCTGGACTTGATGAAAGTGTTCGTGAAATTACTGATACACTCGATTCAGTAGGAAATACAACAGCAGCTATGGGTAAAGGTTTTGCAATTGGTTCTGCAGCACTCACAGCTCTTGCATTATTTGTTTCATATGCTCAATCAGTTAACTTAAGTGCTATAGATATATTAAACCCAATGACAATTATAGGACTTCTCATTGGTGCAATGCTTCCATTTATGTTCAG
The DNA here is from genome assembly GCA_946407765.1 of uncultured Lachnospiraceae bacterium. GTDB lineage: Bacteria > Bacillota > Clostridia > Lachnospirales > Lachnospiraceae > UBA3633. The sequence goes on along the minus strand of CAMJPD010000003.1, from coordinate 12,036 downwards.
TGCTCTTACAATGGAATCAGTTTCAAAGGCAGCTTATGCAATGATAGAAGAAGTTCGTCATCAATTTAAAACAATTCCTGGTATCATGGAAGGAACAGGAAAACCAGATTATAAAAAGTGTGTTGCAATTTCAACAAATGCAGCACTTAAAGAAATGATAATCCCAGGTCTTATGGCAGTGCTCGTTCCAATTATTGTTGGTATGTTATTTGGAGTTCAATCACTTGGCGGCCTTATTGCTGGTGCACTTGTATCAGGTGTTTGTCTTGCAATCTTCATGTCAAATTCTGGTGGTGCATGGGATAATGCTAAAAAATACATTGAATCAGGAGTTCACGGCGGTAAGCACTCACCTGCTCACCAAGCAGCAGTTGTAGGTGATACAGTAGGTGATCCATTTAAAGATACATCAGGTCCATCAATTAATATCTTAATAAAACTTATGACTATTGTTTCACTAGTTTTTGCAACAGTATTTATGACAATAAACGGTGGTCTAGGGTTTCTTGGTTAATAAATATGATTTTAAAAAAGCCTTGCTATTATAGCAAGGCTTTTTTTGTATTTAGATTATTTTCTTTCCTGCTACAAATTTTGCAACAAGTTTTTCATTAGGCCTATACATAAATCTTTCAAGTCTTTCTTCTATTGTTAGTTCTTTATATAATGTTGTATCAAAATTTTTATCATCAAGGACGAGACAGTCAAAATCAAAGCCTTCAGCAAGAGAGCCTACCTTCGTATCACCATCATCAAAAAATTTACCACCACCTCTTGTTGCAAGATAGAAGGCCTCATTAAATTTAAGAGATTTGAGTTCTTTTGTAGATGTATTCTTTTCTTTTTCTATGTCTTTTTCTAGCCATTTTAACTTACTTGTAGTTATTGTATCTTCAATAGTTCTAAACATTGAAAGATATGAACCTCCGGCAACATCTGTTGCAAGTCCAACATTTATATTTCTATCAAGATACTCTCTTATAGGTGCATTACCAGATGAGAGATTTCTATTTGATGATGGAGAGTGAGCAACCCAAATTTTATTGTTCTCCATAAGTTTCATATCTATTTCGTTACACCACACACAGTGAGCCATTACAGTATTAGTATGTTCTCCAAAAAGTTCAAACATATGGTATGCATCAGCATAACTCTTACTTTCTGGAAGTAAATCCTTAACCCATAATACCTCAGATCTGTTTTCGCTTAAATGTGATTGTATAGGTAGGCTATATTCCTTAGAAATCTTACCAAGTTCTTTAAGTAGTTCATTGCTACAACTTGGTATAAAACGTGGAGTGATAATATATTTTACATTTTTATTTTTAGAAACTTTTTTAATAAGTTTTAGAGTGTTCTTAATAGAATCTTCTTTGGTCTCAGAAAGTTCCTTAGTAGAGTTTCTGTCCATATTAACTTTTCCAACATAGCCTTTAAGGCCAGTTTTTTCAAGAAGATCAAAAAGTATGCTTGTTGCATCATAGTGAAGAGTTGCAAAGCATACAAATCTTGTAGTTGCACTTTTTTTAAGATCAGATGCAAATATTTTATATGCACTTTCCGCATATTTTTTATTTTTATATTTTGCTTCTTCTGGAAAAGTATTAGTATTTAACCAGTCAATTAGTTCTAAGTCCATGCGCATGCCTATGAAAGAATATTGAGGAGCATGCAAGTGCATATCAACTAGACCAGGAATGATTAATTTATCACTAAAATTATATATTTTTGATACTTTAAATTTTTTTGGTATTGATTTAAATACACCAAGAGATTTTTTTCCATCACATATAAGATAGTGATTTTTATATGTGCTTAGTTCGTTTAGATTTTTTGAGTAAGCAATATCGCCTTTTAAAGCATAAATCATAATTGTCTCCTAAATAATTATTTGCTTGTAGCAAAATTTACAATGTGATAAAATTATACCATTGATATTATTAATAATACAAGGAGTATTAATAGATGAGAAAATATCTTTCAATGATTTATTTTATTATAGTGTGTGTTGTTTTAACATCATGCTCTATGGTTGACTCTATGCCAGAAAATATAAATTCTAGTGAAGCATCTCCGCTTGAAGTTCTAGAAGCTGCAGGCAGTATAGATACTGCAACAGGCGCCCTAGATCAGGTGAGTGAAGCTAGTAAGGAAAGTGATGCAGATAATAATGCTGAAAGAGTAAACCATATGACAGAAAGAGAATTTTCTTTTGATGCAAGTAAGGATTTTAAATATACAGGTAATGATAAAATTTTAGAGGTCATAACTTCTCAGATGGTAACAGAAGCTAATAAATATTTTGGAGGCCAAGGTGCTGTTGAAATACCTACTCCATATGTAGTAAAGATAGACGATACAGATGTTTCTGATGTGAAGGTATATGGTAACTTTTATATTTATGGCTATGAATTATATGGGACGATATTCCATATGAAGAATGGCGGAGCCTTTCCAGGATGTTATCACTTAAAAAAAGATGGTGATGAATACACTTATATTAGGCATGAGATAGCAGAAGATGGTTCCAATAATTATGAGAGTCTTCTTAAAATCTGTGGTGGGGATGAAGAACTTACTAAAGCTGTATTTAATGTCGCTAACGAAGAAGATGATGCTACAAGAATAAAATATGTAAAGATGTATAGAGATGCCAATAATCTTAGAATCTCAGGAATAAAAGATTATGGCTGGCCAGTTATTTTATTTGATGATATTTCAAATGCTGTATTTGGCTATAATTTTTATAGAGCATATTTTGATGAATTTAGACAGGAAGATAGTCTAAATGATTTTGTAGAAAGGTTAGAAAATCTTAAAAAGAAATATATGACTAGTGAATGTATAGCAGATGTTGATAAGAGAACAGAAGAAGTAGGGGCAGATATGGTAATTAATGCACAAGATGTAACTGACGAAATGCTTGATACCTTAGAAGCTACAGATTTAGGCCAAGGAATCGTTCTTATATCTTATGAGGCAGGAAGAGAAGAGCCAACAAAGATAGAACTTACTCTCAAAAAGATGGGTGGGGCCGTAAAGATTGTTAGTATGAAATAATATGTCAAGTTTGCTTGGTACAGATAGAAAACAAGAATATATTTTTATTAATTATCTTAGAGTATTTGCCTGCGCACTTATAATTATTAAGCATGTAGCGGGCTCGTGCTTAGATTATTTTTTCAGCCTTGGTGGCTATGATGGTTTTTATAGCATAATCTTATGGTCTATAAATTATATATTATGGTTTGCTGTTAATTTATTTTTTATGATTACAGGATATATTTATTTATCAGATAATAAAGAATGTACATATAAATCCATATCTAAAAATATTATAAGACTCTTTTTATATTTATTTATATTTGGTATCTTGTTTACTCTTTTATTAGAAATAATTGGAGGCCGTAGACTTTATTCTATAGGTGATTTTATAAACATTTTAAAAACACATCCTATCACTATAGACACAGTGACAAGAAGCATAGGATCAGTTTTAACTGCTAAGAATCAATGGGGTCATATGTGGTTTATGTATGACATAATTAAAATATATATTATCCTACCTATTATTAAATCATTTATTAAAGATAATGATTACAATATATATATCTTAACGGGACTTTTATGTTTGTTTAATATATTTATCCCTATATTTACAAAATACACAGGAATATCTATATACAATTTTCTTCCATCAGGAATATATATAATCATGACTTGCATAGGAGGCCTTCTTTCTAAATTAACAGATAAGATTAACAAAACACATTCTATAATTTGTTCTATAGTATCGGCTCTTATAATAGTATTTTATTTTATATACAATATAAATAATAAATCAGTGATCTTTCTTGGCACATCAAGTACCTTAACAATTATTTTATCTATATTGATTTTTGTTTCATTTATTAATATCAATATTGATAATAAGATAGTAAGGCTAATTTCTAAATGTACTTTAGTAATATATTTAATTCATCCTATGATGATACATATATATTATGGGATAATCAAATTTAATCCATTAAAATATAATTTGTTATTTTCTATACCATTTGCTTCTATAGTAATATTTGTTTTATCATTTACATTTGGATTTGTAACTGAGATTTTAATAAATAAGATACAAAGTTTAGTATCTAATAAGTAATTGGTGAATTATGGATTACACTGAGATATTAAAAAAAGTTGATCATACCTTACTAAAACAAGATGCAAGTATAGAAGATATTAAAAAACTATGTGACGAGGCAATAGAATATAAAACCGCATCTGTATGTATTCCGCCTTCATTTGTCTCAAGAGCTAGGAAATATGTTCAAGACAAAATAAAAATATGTACCGTCATAGGATTTCCTAACGGCTATAATACTACTAATTCAAAATGTTTTGAAACATATCAGGCTATAGAAGATGGTGCTGATGAAATCGACATGGTGATAAATATAGGGTGGGTCAAGGATAGGCATTATGCTGACATACTAGATGAAATAAAAAAAGTAAGACATTTTTGCAAAGGTAAAATTTTAAAGGTTATTATTGAAACTTGCCTCCTAACTGATGAAGAAAAAATAAGAATGTGTGAAATCGTATCTAATTCTGGAGCAGATTATATAAAAACATCTACAGGATTTGCTAAGGGAGGTGCCACATTTGACGATATAATTTTGTTTAAGAAACACATCAGTAATAATTTGAAAATAAAAGCAGCTGGTGGTATTTCTACTTTAGATGATGCAATAAAATTTATATCACTAGGTGCCGATAGATTGGGTAGTTCGAAAATTATATCACTTGTTAAGAGTGCAATGTAAATGGGAGATATTTTATGTCAACACTAAGTCATGAGAAAAAAGGCAGACTTCTCATGTTGCTCAGAGTTCTTGAGGAACACAGTAATGTAGATAAGGGGCTAACTCAGCAACAGATTATATCTTATCTTAAGGATGAGTATGATGTTGAGGTAGAGAGAAAAGCAATAGCTGACGATATTACATTACTTATGGAAATCTGCGAAATGTTTCCTAAGAAGTTTGATTTCGAGATAGAGTCAAGTCGTTCAGGCGGAGTTGCAATGATATCACGTAAATTTGATGACTCAGAACTTCAATTATTAATTGATTCAGTAATCGCTAACAGAAATATTCCTGAAAAACAAGCCAAGGAACTGTGCAATAGAATAGCAAGCCTTTCTAGCGAGTCATTTTCATCAAATGTAACTAAAGTTTCAATTGTAAAAGATGTTGTTAGAATCAAAGTTCAATCATTATTCTTAAATATAGATAAACTATCTGAAGCCATACAGAAAAAACAAAAAGTTAGAATAGAATATGGAAAATTTGGAGAAGATATGAAATTACATTACCACTCTACATATGAAATGTCTCCATATAGATTAGTACTTCATAATCAGAAATATTATGTTATAGGCTTTAGAGAGGATGTAAATAATATGTCTGCAACAAGAATAGACCATATTATGGATGCAATACTTATTCCTCCACCTAAAAAGGCATCTTCTGATGACTCTTCACTATATAAGGATGTTAAAACTATCAAGGGCCATGAGAATGGATTTGATATAAATAAAGTTGCGTCACTTCCATATTTGTTTTTCGGTGAGATGGAAAGAGTTGTGTTTTATATAGATGAAAGACTCCTTGATGATTGTATAGAATGGTTTGGGAAAAATGCATCAATAACTAAATTAAGCGATAAAGAAAAGTCAGCGGTAAAGGGCTCGTATGAGTATAAAATCGAAATTAACTCAACTCTAACCGCTATGGAATACTGGCTCATGCAATATATTAAACAAGTAAAAGTCATATCACCACCTGAGCTTAAAGATAGAATTAAGACCAATCTCAATAATGCACTGAAAAATTTGTAATGGAGAATTTGTGAATAGATCAAGTGGAGTATTGCTTCCAGTTTTTTCTCTTCCATCTAAGTATGGGATAGGAGACTTGGGATCTAATGCATATAAATTTATTGATTTGCTTTCAAAATCTTATCAAAAATATTGGCAGGTCTTGCCACTAAATCCGTTAGAAGAATCTAATTCTCCTTATTATTCAATTTCTTCTTATGCTGGAAACCCATTGTTCATCTCACCAGATTATTTGTATGAACAAGGATTAATATTAAGATCAGATATATCAGAAATTGAAATCAGAGATTCACATATTGATTATGGTGAAGTAAAAAAATATAAAAAGAATTTACTTAGGATAGCATATGAAAATTTTATTAATGATAGAAAGAATGTAAAAAACCTAGAGAAATTTATATTTAAGGATGAATATAATGTATATGAGTATGCAGTTTTTAAGTCAATAAAAGAAAAAATGTTAGGTCTTCCATTTACTAAATGGGATAATGATCTAAAACTACATAAAAATGATTGTTTATTAAAATTCGAAAATGATAACAGAGAATTGATTAATTATTATGTTTTTGAGCAATATTTATTTTTTGAAATGTGGAATAAACTTAAATCATATGCTGAGAATAAGAGAATAAAAATTATAGGAGATGCTCCTATTTATAGCTCACCAGATTCTGTTGACGTATGGGCATATTATGAAAACTTTTATCTAGATGAAAATAGATCTCCTATTAGAATTGCAGGTTGTCCACCTGATGCATATAGCCCAGATGGTCAGTTATGGGGAAATCCTGTATATGACTTTGAAAACTTAAGAAAAACTAATTATGAATATATGATAAATAAGTTCTCGCACTTATCTAAGTTGTACGACTGTATACGCATAGATCATTTTAGAGGATACGAATCTTATTATTCTATTGATATTAATGAAGAAGATGCAAAGCACGGCACCTGGAACAAGAGTTTTGGAGAAGAATTTTTTAATATATTAAAATCTAAATTTAAGAATACAGAATTTATTGCAGAAGACCTTGGATTTATTACTGCGGAAGTAATCGATTTGCTCCATAAAGTAGACTTCCCAGGAATGAAAGTATTTCAATTTGCAATCAACCATAAATCAGGAAATAGTGAGGTTTATCTTCCTCACAATTATCCTAAAAATTCTGTTGCCTACCTAGGAACACATGATAATGATACGTTTTGTGGTTGGTTTGCTAAACTTGATGAGATAGATGAAAAATTTACTAAAGATTATCTAAGGTCAAATCCTTATGTAGATATAAATATTGCAGCTCTTAAAGTATTATATAATTCCAATTCTAATTTAGTTATTTCAACGCCACAAGATATTTTAGGAATAGGAAGTGTAGGAAGAATAAACACCCCAGGAACAGTAGGGGATAAGAATTGGTCTTATATATTTAATGAAGATGAACTATTCTCAGATAAATTTTGTGATGAATTAACAAAACTTACGGTAGGAACTAAGAGAAAATAAAAAATCCACGCGAGATAGCGTGGATTTTTATTAATAGTTCTTAATTAATTTTAATTAATTAGAAGTTTTCAGCAGAAATCTCAAAGTAAGCTTGCTTATATAGACATACTGGACATACGCCAGGAGCCTTTGTTCCTACTACGATATGACCACAGTTACGGCATTCCCAAATCTTAACTTCACTCTTTTCAAATACTTTAGCTGTTTCAATGTTGTTAAGGAGAGTTCTGTATCTTTCTTCGTGACGCTTTTCAATAGCACCTACCATTTCAAACTTAAGAGCAAGTGCATCAAATCCTTCCTTTCTAGCTGTTTCAGCAAATTCCTTATACATTTCTGTCCACTCATGGTTTTCACCTGTTGCTGCAGCAAGAAGGTTAGCCTTTGTATCTCCAATTCCGCCTAATTCATTAAACCAAATTTTAGCATGCTCCTTTTCGTTGAATGCAGTGTGTTCAAAAATTGAAGCAATTTGTTCAAGTCCTTCTTCGCGAGCTACCTTTGCAAAATAAGTATACTTATTTCTTGCTTGAGACTCACCAGCAAATGCTGTCTCAAGGTTTTTCTGTGTTTGTGTTCCATCATACTTTGACATAAATCTACCTCCTAGATCTTTTGTACTATATTATCATAATATCAATTTTCGGTCAACTTTATGCTTTGATTATATTTTAAATATTTGATATTATATACAAGTAACAAGGAGGGACATATGCCTACATTAGAAATGGCTGCATTTGCAATGCGCCACCCAAAATTCATTTCATTTTTGAAAAATATAATGTCTAAGCCTATAGCAGAAGAAACAGTAATAGAAATTTCTATTACGAGACCAGGAGAGGATGCTGTAAGCTCTAATATCAAAATCGATAAGAAAGATATTGCTCTACTAGAAAAACTCAAGAATATGAAAAAATAATTTTAAGGAATTGATATGAAGAAAATTAATAAAGATTTTTTAAATACAATTATACTTTTTGTTGCATTCATTGCATTTACAATAACAGCAAGCAGAGTGGATGTAGGACCTATAGGACCTAATGAATCTAAAGTTGGTCTTTCAACTATAAATCACTTTTTTGTTGTTGTATTTCCATGGAATGAACTGTTCCACAACATATCAACAGTTCTTGGATGCATCATTATTGCAACGGCATTTGGCTTTTTTATTTATACTATTATAGATATAGTAAAGAAAAAAAGTCTTAAAAAAGCAGATGCCGGACTTATTGCATTAATGGTTTATTTTGCACTTATCGTAGGTATATATATACTATTTGATAAGGTTCTTATAATAAACTACAGACCAGTTATATTAAATGTAGTTCTTGAGCCATCTTATCCATCAACACATACATTTATGGCAATTTCAATTATGCTTGCCCTTAAAACTCAGTTTGAGTATAAAATAAAAGATGAAGATAATAAATGGTTTGCTACAACATTTTGCATGGCAATTATTGTAGCCACAATATTTACAAGAATGGTAGCTGGTGTTCATTGGTTTACTGATATCATAGGTGGGATTTTACTAGGATCAGCCCTTGCAAGCTTATATAATGCAGTCGCAAGAAAAATATATAATAAATAATGGAACTAGGTAAAATCCAATATCTAAAAATTGATCATATTTCAAATATAGGTGCTTATCTTGCAGATGATAAAAAAGACACAGTCCTTCTTCCTAAGAAAGAATTAGAAGGGAGCGAGAGTATAGGAGATAAACTAAAAGTTTTTCTTTATAAAGATAGCCGCGGAAGGCTCATTGCTACAAAGAGAAAACCATTTATTACACTTGGGCAGATATCTATGCTTAAAGTAAATGACATAAGCGAAAATGGTGCATATCTTTCTATGGGATTAGAAAGAGATTTATTTCTTCCTTATGCCGAAATAAGAGGAGAAATAAAAAAAGGCGATAAGGTTAAAGTATATATGTACATTGATAAGTCAGAGCGCCTATGTAGCACAATGTTCACAAATAAGTTTGCTGATGCTTTTGAAAATAAAACCTATGTTACTAAGAAAAAAGAATATGAATATAATATTGAAAGAGTATATGTGCTTATAAAATCAAAATATGACGGGACTCTTCCATACAATGACAAAAAAGCAGACCCAAAAACAGTAGAAAAAGATTTTGGCTTAAGTAAGAGTGCTTTTAAATCAGCAATAGGCGGGCTATATAAAGAGCATAGAATAGAAATTTTAGAAGATAGTATTAAAATTATAAAGTGAGGTTTTAATGGAAGAAAAGAAAGTACAAGTTTTTTTATCAAATGGCGTTGAAGAAGTTGAAGCCTTAACCTCAGTTGATCTTTTAAAGCGTGCAGGGGCAGATGTTACAGTAATAAAAGTACTTGATAAAGAAGAAAGAGACTCAATAAAAAATATAAAAGATAATGAAGACTATTCCGAAGAGCTTGAAACTTTAATAATAGGAAGCCACGATATAGCCTTTTATGCCGATTTTTCTATATTAGATTTTGAAGATACATCATTTGATGATGAAGATTTTTTAGATCTTGCTAGTGTAGATATGGTAGTAATACCTGGCGGCATGGGTAATGTTAATAATCTAATGAGCGATAAAACCTTACTTAAATATTTAGATTACCAATATAAAAAAGGAATATATATAAGTGCAATTTGTGCAGGTCCTATGGTTCTTCATAAAGCAGGAATATTAAATAATAAAAATATAACTTGCTACCCAGGGTGCGGAGAAGGTTTAGATAATATAAACTGGCAAGATAAAAATGTAGTAGTAGATGAAAACATCATCACATCAAAAGGAGTCGGCACCGCAATAGACTTTGCCCTAGAACTTATCAACACATTATTCGGAGAAGAAAAAAGCAAAAAGATTTCAAATGAAATTATATATAACAAATAATAAAAAGACCGCACCTAAGGGTGCGGCTTTTTATACTATTTTTATTTTTATTCCTAGAGTTTTGAAAATACTAAAGAGGGTTGAGGCCTTTGGTTCTTTTTTACCATTTAGTATGTTGTAAATTTGCATGCGTGAGATTTTAGATTCACTTGCAAGGGTACTTATGCTCATGTTCCTAGCAAGTAGTGCTTCATGGAGACTTTCTCCAAATGATTTAAAGTCATTTTTTAAATAGTATTTTTGAACAGCGCTATCTATCATCTTTTTAATATCTGCATTTGATGCAGTTTTACTACTCTTAGATTTTGTATTTTTCTTAACCATACATACCCCTATTTATTATGTGTATATTTTAGTTTATATACTAATTTCAGTCAAGTAAGATTAGAACTTATGATGCTAAGTAGAATATTTATACTATTTATGATAGAATATCACATATGGGAACAAGCCTTAAAAAGAAAATTTCCATAGTCCTTCCTTGCTATAATGAGCAGGACAATATTGAGCCTATAGCTAATGAATTAATAGGTTTATTTAATAATAAATTGGCACAATATGAGTACGAGTTGTTATTTATAGATAACAATTCTTCTGACCTAACAAGAGATAAGATACGCGCTCTTGCTAAGGACAATAAGAATATAAAAGCTATATTTAATCTAAGGAATTTTGGTCAGTTCAATTCTCCATTTTATGGAATACTTAATGCTAGCGGTGATGCAGTAATTCTTATGGCAACAGACTTTCAAGATCCTCCAGAACTTATACTAGATTTTGTAAAGTATTGGGAAGAGGGATATGAAGTTGTTGTTGGAGTAAAGGATAAATCTTACGAGAATTTCATTCTTAAATCTTTTAAGAAACTATATTATAAATTAATTAAGAGCTTTTCAGATATGGATCAAGTTAAGATGTTTACAGGTTTTGGACTTTATGATAGGTCGTTTGTTGATGTCCTTCGTAAATTAGATGATCCAACTCCATTCCTTAGGGGACTTGTTGCAGAATATGCACCACATAGAAAAGAAGTAAAGTTTAAACAAGGAATTAGAAGATCTGGAAAGACATCTAATACATTCTATTCATTATATGATGCTGCAATGCTTTCGTTTACATCATATACCAAGATAGGACTTAGGCTTGCAACTTTATTTGGCTTCTTATGTAGTTTTGTATTCATGGTCATTGCGCTAGTATATTTAATATTAAAATTAATTTACTGGGATAGATTTGCTGCAGGTCAAGCACCACTTCTAATCGGTATGTTATTTCTTGGATCTATACAAATATTCTTCATAGGTTTCCTTGGAGAATATGTTCTAAGCATAAACCAGAGGGTGATGCATAGACCTCTCGTAATAGAAAAAGAGAGAATAAATTTTGAAGTATAAGATAGATATATATAAGCTCAGAGATTCTAATATAACAATTGAAGGTTGGGTTTTGCCAAGGGACTTAAAGTCAAAACCCAATTTTTATGTTTATGATAAAGATAATAACTCTATAATTCCAAACATCGTATATACTAAACGCTCAGATGTAGCAGACAAGTATCTTAAAAATAGCAAGATAGAAGATGATACATTTGGATTTGATATAAGTTTTCCTTATGTTCCAGGAGAAGTATATAAGTTTATAATAGAATGTGAAAACGATAAGATATCACAAAATGTTTCTGATGTAGAAATAATGAAGTTAAATTCATTTGAATATAGAAAAAATAAAAAACTACTAGAATATATC
>CAMJPD010000002.1 GCA_946407765.1 uncultured Lachnospiraceae bacterium | reverse complement strand
ACAATGCTTTGTTTTGCAAAAGCTGCCAAAATAAATGGAATAAAAAAAGTCATAGTCCATGCACATAATGCAGCTGGTAAAAATAGCATAGTATATAAGATTTTCCGTTATATTTTATCATTACAGCTAGATAAATACGTAGATTATTTCCTAGGATGTTCTAAAAAAGCAACCAACTGGCGTTGGTCTAATGCTATTTCAAAAAAGGCCATAGTGGTGAGAAGTGGAATCGAAATTGATAAGTATAAATTTAATAATGAGTATAGAACTAAATTGCAGGGAAAATATAATATTAATAATAAATTTGTAATTGGAAATATTGCAAGATTTACATTTGAAAAAAACCACGAATTCATGGTTAAGATAGCAGAAGAGCTTTTAAAGTATGATAAAGATTTTATTTTATGTCTAGTTGGTGATGGTCCTCTCAAAGAAAATATAAAAGCTATTGTATCTGAAAAGCACCTAGAGGACTATATCTGTTTAGCAGGTAATGCCACAAGTGCATTTGAGTATTATTCATTGTTTGATGTATTTATCCTCCCATCAATATATGAAGGGCTTCCTATGACAAGTATAGAAGCTCAAGCCTCATCTCTCCCAACTATAATATCATCTAATGTAACCGATGAGTGTAAAATATCAGACAAAACATATTTTATAAATATAAACTCTGCAAGTGACTGGGCAAAACAAATTTTAAAAATTAAAAGTGACATGGTTAACAATAAGAATTATAGACAAGATATAATAGTAGATTATAAAAATTACGATAGAAATTATACATTTAAAGAATTAGAAAATATTTACAAGTCATAAATGCAAAATAAAATATTAACAATTTCAATAGCAGCATATAATGCACATAAATACATAGATGAATGTATTTCTTCTTTAATTGGAATAAAGAATTTTGATAAGCTAGATATAATAATAGTAGATGATGGAAGTAAGGACGATACATACAATCTTGCTAAGGTTTATGAAGAAAAATTTCCTAATTCCATAAAAGTAATTAAGAAAGAAAACGGTGGCTGGGGTTCTACTATAAATACATCACTAAAATCAGCAGGTGGCAAGTATTTTAAAATACTTGATGTTGACGACCGTTTTTATACATCAAATCTCGATGAATTTATTGACTATCTTGATAATTCTAATACCGATATAGTTTCATCACCTTATTCATTTTATTATGTTGGTAAAGATAAATATGAAGTAATTAATAATTATAAATACGAAATGCACTCACTTACATTTAGAACAGCTATGCTTAAGGGAAATAATATAATCATTACTGAAAAATGTTTTTATGCAGACGTGGAGGTAAGTCTCAAAGGTATAAAATATGCAAAATCATTTACAAAATTTAACAAGCCTATATACATATATTCTATAGGTATAGGAGACCAGAGCATATCTGATAACAGTTTTAAGAAAAATATAAATCAACATTTTACAATACTAAAAAATCTTATTACTAATGATTATGCAGAGGTAATGGAAAGCGATGATTTTGATGAAGTAATAAAAAATGCATATAAGTCGAGACTTCTTGAGATGATTAATAAGCACTACAGTATTTTGTTCAAATTTTCTCCAAATATAGAAAATAAACAAAGAATCATTGATTTTGATAACTGGCTTAAAAATGCATCAAGTAGTTTATATAATGAATGTAATTTATTAAGAGTAAAATTATTTAGAAAGAATAATAGCTTGTATTCTATAATATATTTAGTTTTAAAATTTAGAACTATGGTTTACAATATAATAAAAGGTAGATAATGTTTCAGTTCATTAAGATAGATAAATATGATAGTTTAATAAGTAAAATTCTATTTACTGCATATTTTGCTTACCAATTTCTTTTTGTATTTTCAGTATCTGAACTTGCAAGACAGTTATCAATAGTTTATTCAGTAACAACAAAACTTATAATATTTTTCTTTATAATAATTATGTTTTGTGCAGCATATAAATTACTAAGAGGATATTTTAATAAGACAGAAATAATCACATTATTTATAGTTGGTATCATTTGTCTTATATCTTTATATAATTATAGGGTTGTCATGGTAACATCCAACATTTTTGCTATAACAGCATTTAAGGGTGAAGATTACAAAAAAATTATAAAATATTATGTATATGCATCATCATCTGCATTTATACTAAATATTATTCTTGGGCTTGTAACTCCTTTTAATGGAAATGCAGTTCAATCTCGTTACGGTGCCCCAAGAACCAGATACGGTCTTGGTTTTTATTACACAACAATATGTCATTTTTATTTTATGTCTATAGTCCTTGCCTATCTTGTATATAAAGAAAAATTAAAACTTATAGAATATGCATTCATATTTATAATAAATCTTGTTCTTTTTATTCTTGGCGATACTAAGGCGCCATTTGCCTATATTATTTTAGTTTTAATAATGCATTTCATCTTAGAAAAATTCGATAAGAGTTTTGTATATAAATTATTTGAGTCTTTTACAATTATTTCTTATCCATTCTGCTTCATACTTTGCTACATAACATATATTTTATATAATCCAGCAAACCCTATCTTTGGCAAGTTAAATGGAATTTTATCTGGAAGACTAGAACTTACTCAAAATGCTTTAAAAGCCAATGTGATAACAATATTTGGTCAGACAGCTCCTATATGGAAGGCGGGAGAGTTTTATATAGATTCAAGTTTTATTATTATGCTTGTTTTAAATGGAGTCCTTGTTACAATAATTTGTTTAGCTTTTTCAACTTTCTTTTGTTATATTTCAGCCAAAACAAAAAAAACCGCCCTGCTTATTGCCCTCTTACTTATTGCAATAAGATCAATGTATGATTTTGGATTTATGGCAATGCAGCTTAGCCCATTCACACTATTATTTTATCCAGTCCTTACTGAATATTTAGAAGAAAGAGGCAGAACAATTTAATCATGGAAAGCACAAATAAAAAAGTTTTAATCATAGGTGCAGGCCCTGCTGGCGTAACAGCAGCTTATGAACTTACATCTCTTGGATATAACGTTACTGTTTTAGAAGAAACAGATAAAATAGGCGGCATTGCAAAAACAGTAAATTATAAAGGAAATCGTATGGACATGGGAGGCCATAGATTTTTTTCAAAATCTAAAGAAGTAAATGATTTTTGGGAAAAATTTCTTCCTATGCAATCAGCTCCTTCTTATGATGACATTGCATTAGGAAAGAGTATAAAACTTTCAAATAATAATGCCGACCCAGAAAAAATTGATAATGTAATGCTACTTAGAAACAGAGTTTCAAGAATATTATTTGATAATAAATTTTATGATTATCCAATAAGATTAAAATTTTCTACATTTAAAAATCTCGGACTAATTAATACTATAATAATAGGTTTTAGTTATATAAAATCTGCAATATTTAAGAAGAAAGAAGATAATCTTGAAAATTTTTATATAAACCGCTTCGGAAAGAAATTATATTCTATGTTTTTTGAATATTATACCGAAAACTTATGGGGTCGCCATCCAAGAGAAATAGATGCTAGCTGGGGTGCCCAGAGAGTAAAGGGACTTTCTATAGTAGCAATTATAAAAGACATATTTAGTAAAATATTTAAAATAAAAAATGCCAAGGTAGAAACATCTTTAATAGAAGAATTTAAATATCCAAAACTAGGTCCTGGTCAGCTCTGGGAACTTATTATGAATAGAGCAATAGAAAAAGGCTGCACCCTAATTAAAAATGCAAAAGTTATTAAGTTTAATAAAAATGGATCTAGGATTACATCATTAACATATGAAACTTTATCTGGTGAAAAAAAGATTTTAGAAGGTGATTATTTTATATCATCTATGCCTATGAAAGATCTAGTTTGCGGTATAGAAGATGCCCCAGCTAATATAACAAAAATTGCACAAGGCCTTCCTTATAGAGATTATATTGCACTTGGTATCTTAGTATCTAAGATAAAACTTAAGAATGAAACAAATATCAAAACAATAAATAATATAATTCCAGATAACTGGGTTTATGTTCAAGATAGAAGAGTAAAGATGGGACGTTTTCAGATTTATAACAACTGGTCTCCATACATGGTTTCTGATTTAGATAATACTATATGGCTTGCACTAGAATATTTTGTTTCAGAAAATGATAATATGTGGAATAAGACAGAGGATGAATTTGCCTCATTTGCTATAGATGAAATGATAACTCTAGGTCTTATAGATTCTAAATCTGACGTCCTAGATTATCATGAAGAAAAAGTAAAAAAAGCATACCCAGCATATTTTGATACTTATGATAATATTGATGAACTTAAAACTTATTTATCTAGTATAGAAAATCTTTACTGCATAGGACGAAATGGCCAACATAGATATAATAATATGGATCATTCTATGATGACTTCTTTTGAAACAGTAAGGAATATAAAAAATGATATAAAAGATAAGTCCAATATATGGAATGTTAATGCAGAAATGGAGTATCACGAGGAAGGAAAGAATGACTAGATATTCAGAAAATAAGAAAATATTTAATTTTAAACAACTCCTCCTTGTTTTATATCTTAGCTTTGTAATTTTTAGCCAGATTTTCATATATTTAGATAATATTTTTGTATATATAATATCTTTAATTATAGTTTTATCTCTAGTGATTCCTCTTTCTATGCTCATAATCAACGCAGAAACAGATTTTATAATAAGGCAAGAAATTAGGACCAAGAATAAAGAACAAAAAAGTTTTATAATTAATTTTTTAATTATTTTAACGCTAGGACTCATTATATATAATGCTAAATCTATATCAGGAAAGAATGTATATGAAGCAGATTTCTTATGGGCACTTCAGCAGGCAAGAGATAATTCTTATGTTGAATTTAGCTCACCTATGTTTGTATTAATATTTGCCAAAATTCCTACTCTTATTGCAGATAATCCAATTTTTATAAGTACATTTTATATTTTCATAAGAAGTCTTGTAGTATCTTATGTAATAACAAAATTATCAATCAACAAAATGTTAAATATAATTTTGATTGTATATTATTCTCTTATGCCACTATCTCTCCACAGCGAGATGACACTTATGAAAGATACCCCATGCAGTTTATGTATTATGATGGCATTAATTCTTACATATGAAACTCTAGAAGAAACAGATAATAAGATGAATATATTTAATGATGTAGCCATTGCAGTTTTTGCTACTCTAGCTGCCTTCATGAGACCTAATGCAATTTTATTTTCTATTCCATTCATCCTTGTTTTATATAAAGTTTTTAGATATAACTTAATTAGAGCACTTAGAATATCAGGAATATTTATTGCACTATTTTTAACCCTTGTTGCTCTCTTACCACAGGTGATATCAATTAGAAAAAGTGATAAAGATTGGAATATGGTTGAAACTATGAGCATCCCAGCATCAGTAGTTATGGCAGTCGCTCGTTATAGTCCGCAGTCACTAAATGAAGATGAAATGAGATATCTTCATATAATATGTGGCGATGATTTAGAGGCACTTAAATCTTTCGATGAAAAGCAAGGTTGGGAGAGCGTAAAATTTAACAAGAGCATTTATAATAGAAAAGATCTTCCATTTACATATGCAGATCTTGCATACTATACTTTTGATTTAATTATCAAAAAGCCAGCAATATCACTCAAACAAATTATTAGAAGCACATCAAGTCTTTATGCCTATCGTTATATAAAATATCCAAGGAAGAATATCCTTGCAGGAATCTATTATTTATTTGCCAATATAGAAGTAGGACTAATATTTTTCATATTAATTTCATCTCTCATTTCTAAAACTAATTTCATCCAAGGCAAATATATAAATTTCTTACTTGCATTTCCTATTCTAATTTTATCTATAATAACAATGCTAATTATTGCGTCACCATCAATTACAAGATATTATTTGCCGTTGCAAATGTCGCTACCAATATATATAATTAATATATATAAAGAAAGAATAAGAACATAAATATATAGTTTACGTTAATATTGCACAGAGGTATTTAGTGAAGAAAGTTGCATTAATAATATCTGCATATAATGAAGAAAATAATATAAAAGTAATGTATGATAGCTTAAAGGAAAATACACTAGACTTAAATTACGACTTTAATATATGTTTTGTCGATGATGGCAGCACAGACACCTCTTATGAGATTATAAAAAGTTTATCTAACACAGATAAGAAAGTTAAAATTCTAAAATTCATACATAATTTTGGCCATGAAGAAGCTATGATAGGTGGCATAGATTATTTTACTGGATATGATTATTATATACTTCTTGATTGCGATACTCAGCACCCACCAAAGTATATAAAAAATATTCTAGAGTCTCTAGATGATGGTCATGATGCAGTATTTATGAGAAGGGAGGATAATGATTCAAGAAGCGCTATCACGAATTTTCTTTCATCTGCATACTATGACTTATTTAACTTATTATTTCGTGGCAGAGTAATAAAAAGTGTTTCAGATTTTTTAGCACTTAATGAAAACCTTGCAGTGGAAGTAAGGAATAAATATAGATATAAAAATAGATTATTGCGATACATCTTGCAAACAATTGCCAAAAACCCAGCAGTAATAGACTACATCCCAGTAAAAAGATATAGTGGAGAGTCAAAATATCCATTCAGAAAATATTTCCTCCTTGCACTCTCATCAGTACATTGCATGCTCCTTCTTAACAAAAAAAGCAACCTAGCAGACCTCCACTACGAAATCGACACATCTAAATCTATAAATTAGTTATAGGTATAGAAATTGCGGTTAAACGAAATTGATTTCATATATGTGTAAAAATGATATCTTATGTAAAGAGGTGAGAGATGGATGATATAGCAGTTTTAATTCCAGTATATAACGAAGAACGCACCATAGGAAAAGTTATTGAAGACTTTTCTAAAGTTCTACCAAAAAATTCACATATATATGTATATGACAATAATTCAACTGATAATTCTTTTGTGATTGCACAAGATACCAACAAGGCAATCTGTAGAAAAGAACAAAATCAAGGTAAAGGAAATGTAATCCGAAGAATGTTTAGGGAAGTTGATGCAAGTATTTATGTGATTGTAGATGCTGATAATACATATAACCCTAATGATTTAATAAGAATTATAGGTCCTATACAAAATAATAATGTGGACATGGTAGTAGGCGATAGATTATCTAGCTCTTATTTTGTAGAAAATAAGAGAATGTTTCATAATTTTGGAAATGTCTTAATGAAGCGTTTGGTTAATTTTTTCTTTTATTCGAATATAAAGGATGTTATGACTGGCTATAGAGCTTTTAGTAGAAGGTTCGTAAAAACTTTTCCATGTCTCTCAAAAGGATTTGAAGTTGAAACAGAAATGACAATACATGCCATAGATAAAAATTTAAATATAGAAAATGTGATAGTTGATTATAAGGATAGGCCAATGGGATCTTATTCAAAGTTGAATACGATTACCGATGGAATATCGTGTTTTTTCACGTTTGTTAAATTTTTTATTCTTTATAGGCCTCTTATGTTTTTTGGATTGGTTGCAATCATATTATTTACTATTGCTACGATACTTATCTGCCCAATATTTATAGAATATGGTAAAACACGTTTGGTTCCAAGATTTCCAACGCTCATGGGCAGTATATTTATATATACCATAGCCGTGCAGAGCTTTTTTACCGGTTTAATACTAGAAATATTGAATAATAATAATAGACAAGAGTTTGAATACAAATTGATTGAGCAGGGAAGCATATGATAGTTTTAAATATATTATATTTATTTATAATATCATATGCATTCGGTCTGTATTTTAATAAAAAGTTTTACGAGAGTTTAACCCCAAGTATTATTTTGCATGGTATTATAACATTAATATCATGGTTTATATTTGATGATATGAGAATAGGCTGCTATTCTTATATTTTTTTCTCGCTTATCTATGTACTATATTATATTTCTATGGATATTTTCATAAACAAAAGGTTAAACTTTGATTGGTTTAAAGATAAAACAATCATAGTTTTTTTATTAATGTTTATTTATTTATGCATCATAAATTATGGTAGAAGATTTTTCCATTGGGATGAATATTCTCATTGGGGTATGTTTATTAAGGAAACCTTTCGGTTAAATCAATATTTTTCAGTATCAACTTTACCATTTAGTCATAAGGATTATGTTTCGTTGACAACAATAATAATATATAATTTTCTAAAAGTAGCTGGAAAATTTACAGAGCCATTATGCTTTACTGCAATGACGGTTTTCCTTTTTTCAATGATACTTCCGATTTTTTCATACATAAAATTCGACAATAAGAAGATAGTATCGGGAACAAATTTGAAATCTATTGCTTTCATTTTATTCTTGATACTAATTCCATATTATATTCCATACACATATTTTTATATTTCCGTCATGACCGATACATCTGTTGGAGTAGCATTGTTTTACTGTTTGTATACTGCATACTCTAACAAGAATGCGGAAAACAAGTATGGTATATTTATTTTAACTTTGTCGATGACATCGCTGGCACTTGTAAGAATGGAAGGCATCGCTCTTATTCCAGTTGTATTACTCTTTATGTTTATATTTGGTAATAAAAGATTAGTTGATTATATAATACCTGTAGTAATTTCTGTAATAATATGGGCTGTATTAAATATCTATATTCACTCAAATTATGTAAATTCAGGAATACAAGGATATGGGAGTGTAAATTTCACTGAAATACTTGATGTCATCACATTGAATACGAATAATATACCTCATGTAAGAAAACTCTTATTGGTTTATATCTCAATGCTGGCCAATAGCAGAATCTTCTTTAGACTTTCGTATATAGCATCAGGTCTTGTGGCAATTATTACCATAATCTTGATAGGATATTTTTCAAAAGAAAGAAAGTTGTATCTTGCAGCGGTAGGAGTGTTTATTGCATACATATATAAAGCTGTTTTAATGTTTTTTTTATATGCAACAAGATTTTCTGAAGCAGAGGCATTAGCGTTAGCAGGTTATGATAGATATATGTCTAACTTCGTTATGGGCATGTATTTCTTTATGGCCTTCGTTATTATTCAGTATTATTACAATACAAATTGTAGGTTGGTGATTTCATTTTTCATAGCCTCTTATATATGTGTCTTGGTACATTCAACATATGTGATTGCAAATAATGTAGATTTAAAACATAGAAGTTATTCACAGGTGATAGAGATCAAAGGATTGTTCCAATACTGCCCTGGTTTCTTAATGAAGAATTTTAGACAAATGGGAAACGATAACTACGATAAATTTTCAGAAGAACTTGAACAGTTATATAAAAGGGGCAACAAAATATTACTTGTGATGATGAATAAAGACTTTAGCAATTGGGTTCAGAGTACGATATTGCAATATTACGTTGATGGACATGCTCTAGACATATTGTATTTAGATAGTAGTAAACCAGAAGAATTAATAGAACGGATAAACCTATATGATTATTTATTTACTATAAATGATGCTGAAAATATTGTTAAGACAAATGAAAGCGTAATGAAATTAATCGGCAGTGACAAATTAGAAAATTTACAAATAGTGCCAATAATGAAGAACTAACATTTTAATCATGTTGTTATTATATTGTTATTCATAATGCTAATTTCATTATATAAGATAAGTTGATATTTTTTTGTCTATAAGATATAATTTATAAATATAATATTGTAGAACTTGATTTAAGGATAGGAATAATTAAGCCAAATTTTAAAAAATGTAATGTACTGGGAGTTAATATTGCATGTGTAAATATGCAGTTATTCCTTGACTTTATTCAAAACAATATTAAGAACTTAAAAAATGAATATATATGTGCAACTAATGTCCACACTGTAATTACAGCTTATGATGACGACCAATATAAAAAAGTCCAAAATACTGCCATAGCTTCACTCCCAGATGGAGGCCCTATTGCATCATATTGTATAAAAAAGGGCTATAGCGAAACAAAAAGAACTACAGGCCCTGACTTTATGGGTGAGATATTAAAACTTGGACTTAAAGAAAATTACAAACATTTTTTTTATGGCTCAACTAAAGAAACTCTAGATAAATTAAAAATCCAACTAGAGAATGACTATAAAGGCATAAATATCGTAGGCATGTATAGCCCTCCATTTAGAAAATTAACCGATGAAGAAGATAAGGACATAATAAAAATGATTAATGATGCATCACCTGATTTTGTATGGATAGGACTTGGTGCTCCAAAACAAGAAATCTTCATGTATGAACATAAAGATAAAATAAATAGCTTGATGGTTGGAGTTGGTGCAGCATTTGACTTTTTTGCAGGAAATATAAAAAGAGCACCAGCATGGATGCAGAAGTTAAATTTAGAATGGTTATATAGATTATTGCAAGACCCAAAAAGATTATTTTCAAGATATTTATATACAAATACAAAATTTATTTTTCTAACAAAAATTTTAAGGAAGTAAGAATATAATGAAAAAAGCTTTAATAACAGGTATAACAGGCCAGGATGGTTCATTTCTTTCAGAGTTTTTACTTGAAAAAGGATATGAAGTCCACGGCATAGTTAGAAGAAATAGTATAGAGCGCTATGATAGAATACAGCATCTCTTAGATAAAATACATCTTCATTATGGAGATATGTCAGATTCTCTAAATTTAATGCGCCTTGTTGCAGAAATTGAACCTGATGAAATTTATAATCTTGCAGCTCAGTCTCATGTTCAAGTATCTTTTGAAGAACCAGAATTTACAGCAAACGTTGATGCAATAGGAACCCTCAGAATAGTAGAAGCAGTTAGAAGTCTTGGCCTTAACAAAAAAACTAAAATTTATCAAGCATCTACATCAGAACTTTATGGAAAGGTTGAGGAAGTTCCACAATCAGAAACAACACCATTCCATCCATATAGTCCTTATGCAGTTGCAAAACAATATGCATTCTGGATTTCTAAGGAATATAGAGAAGCCTATGATATGTTTATCTCTAATGGAATATTATTTAATCATGAATCAGAAAGAAGAGGCGAGACATTTGTTACAAGGAAGATAACTATTGCAGCAGGAAGAATCGCTTGTGGTCTCCAAGATAAATTATATTTAGGAAACCTTGATTCACTCCGTGACTGGGGTTATGCCAAGGATTATGTAGAATGTATGTGGCTCATATTACAAGCAAAAAAGCCAGATGACTTTGTTATAGCAACAGGAGTTCAGCATACAGTTCGTGAATTTGCAACACTTGCATTTAAGAATGTGGGAATAGATTTAGAGTGGAAAGGCTCAGGTATAGATGAGAAGGGTATCTGCAAAAAAACAGGAAAAGTAGTTGTAGAAGTATCTAAAGATTTTTATAGACCAACAGATGTAGTTAACCTACTTGGTGATCCAACAAAAGCCAAGAAAGAACTAGGTTGGAACCCACAAAAAACATCAT
This sequence comes from uncultured Lachnospiraceae bacterium, assembly GCA_946407765.1. Lineage (GTDB taxonomy): Bacteria > Bacillota > Clostridia > Lachnospirales > Lachnospiraceae > UBA3633. Next base: position 61,104 of record CAMJPD010000002.1, on the reverse strand, counting down.
ATGAAGAACTAGTTTCAATTATGAGTAAGCACGACTTAGAAATGGCACAAAAAGAAAAAATGTTACAAGGTAAATAATGGATAAAAATTCAAAAATTTATGTAGCAGGCCATAATGGTATGGTAGGTTCTGCCATCGTCCGTGAATTAAAAAAGCAAGGCTACATAAATTTAATTTTAAAATCACATAATGAATTAGATCTTACAAATCAGGCAGATGTAGAAAAGTTTTTTGTATCTGAAAAGCCAGAATATGTTTTCCTTGCAGCAGCTAAAGTTGGCGGTATAGTAGCAAATAGTTCTGCACTAGCTGATTTTATGTATGACAATATGATATTAGAGATGAATGTAATTCATTCGGCATGGAAGAATGGTTGTAAGAAATTAGAATTTCTTGGATCTTCTTGTATATATCCAAGGATGGCACCTCAGCCACTTAAGGAAGAATACTTACTTACAGGAGAACTAGAAAAAACCAATGAAGCATATGCTCTTGCTAAAATTTCAGGACTTAAGTACTGCGAATTTTTAAATAAACAATACGGCACTGATTATATTTCAGTAATGCCTACAAATCTTTACGGACCTAATGATAATTATCATCCAGAGCATAGCCATGTTCTTCCAGCATTAATTAGAAGACTGCACGAAGCTAAAATAAATAATCAATCTGAAGTTGTATGCTGGGGTGACGGAACTCCACTTAGAGAATTTTTATATGTAGATGATCTTGCTGAGCTTTGTGTTTTTCTTATGAATAATTATAGTGGTAATGAAACAATAAATGCAGGAACAGGAAAAGAAATAACAATTAAAGATTTAGTAAATTTAGTAGCAAAGGTTGTAGGTTATACCGGAACAATAAAATGGGATACATCAAAACCAAACGGCACGCCAAGGAAGCTTCTTGATGTATCAAAAGCTACAAAACTTGGCTGGAAGTATAAAACAGAACTTGAAGATGGAATAAAACTTGCATATGATGATTTTCTAAATAATAAAATGAGGGCAGAAAGATAATGAATTATATTTTATTAAGCGGTGGCTCAGGAAAAAGACTTTGGCCTTTATCTAATGAAGTCCGCTCTAAACAATTTATAAAAATATTAAAATCATCAGATGGTAGCATGGAATCTATGGTTCAAAGAGTCTATAGGCAGATTAATACTGTAGATAAAAATGCAAATATAACTATTGCTACATCTGTAAATCAAGTTCCTCAATTAAAAAACCAATTAGGAAATAATATTGATATTTCTATAGAACCAGCAAGAAGAGATACCTTCCCTGCAATCGCACTTGCATCTTTATATTTAATAGATAAAAAGAATATATCATTAGATGATACTGTAGTTATAAGCCCTGTAGACCCTTATGTTTCAGATGAATATTTTTCTAAGATGTTAGAACTAGATAATAAAGTTAAGAAAGAAGATATAAATATAGGACTTATAGGAATAAAACCTACTTATCCAAGTGAAAAATATGGATATATATTAGAAAAAAATGATACAGTAGAATTTAAAGAAAAACCAAATCTAGAAAAAGCAAAGCAGTTTCTAAAAGAAGGCGCTCTCTGGAATGCCGGAGTATTTTGTTTTAAATTGTCTTATATAAAAGAAAAAACTAAAGAACTTACAGGCTTTGATACTTATAATGACTTATATAATAATTATGAAGCCCTAGAAAAAATTAGTTTTGACTATGCCGTAGTTGAGAAAGAAAAAAATATAAAACTGGTTGAATATAATGGCGAGTGGAAGGATATAGGAACCTGGAATACATTATGCGAAGTTATGAGTGATAATAGCATAGGTAGCGCTCTGGTTGATAATAAATCTTCTAATATAAATATAGTTAATGAATTAGATATTCCTATTATTGCTATGGGATTAAAAGATGCTGTTATTGCAGCATCTGCCGATGGAATTTTTGTATCAGATAAGGGCGAGTCCTCATATAACAAACCACTAGTTGAAAAACTTGATAACAGGCCTATGTATGAAGAAAGAGCCTGGGGTGATTTTAAAATTCTTGATATGTATAAAAATTCTCTAGTGAAGCACTTGTTTATAAAAAAGGGTGAACATATTTCATACCAGAAACATAATCATAGAAATGAAGTCTGGACCATAGTTGATGGTGTAGGTGAATTTGTTTTAAATGATGAAATAAAAAAAGTAAAATCAGGCGACGTTCTTATGATAAAACAAGGTGATAAGCATGCATTAAGAGCGATAGAAGATTTACACTTCATAGAAGTTCAGATAGGAACTGAGCTTTCAGAAGATGATATAGAAAGATATGACCACGACTGGAAATAAATATAAAATATTGTTAGTCCATAATTTTTATCAAAAACCAGGCGGCGAAGACACCGTCTTTTATAATGAAAAAAAATTATTAGAACAAAACGGTCATGAGGTTGTTGTCTATACAAGAAATAATTCAGAAATAAAAAATATATTTCACAAAATCTTACTTCCATTCATAACAATATTTAATTTTAAAACCTATTTCGATATAAAAAAATTAATTGGGAAGCACAACATAGATATAGTTCATGTTCATAACACACTCTGTCTAATAAGTCCATCAGTATTTTATGCAGCATTAAGTGCCAGAGTCTCAGTAGTTCAAACGCTTCATAATTTTAGAATGCAGTGCCCAAACGGACTATTTTTTAGAGATAATCATATATGCGAAGATTGCGCCTGTGGGAAACTCGCTAGCGCACTAAGACATAAATGTTATAGAAATAGTTTTTTCCAAACGCTAGCTGTTGTATTAATGTTAAAAATCCACAGGCTAACAGGTATCTACAAAAAAATTAATTTCATATGTCTTACCGAATTTAACAAGACCAAATTATTATTGCTCAATAAAGATAAAAAAATAGTAGACGAAAACAAAATTTTTGTTAAACCAAATTTTGTCTTTGATACTGGTTCACCAGAAAAAAATAATGATAAGCAGAGTGGCAACCGTAACAAAGATTATTATTTATTTGTAGGTCGCCTCGATTATATAAAAGGCATAGACATAGTCCTTGAAACCTTCTCCAAAATGCCAGATAAAATAATTCATATCGTAGGAAGCGGCAAGGAAGCATACGAAGACTCATATTCAAAACATCCAAACATCAAATTCCGCGGCCAGCTATCACCATCCGAAGTTGAGTCCGAAATGTCTAGCGCCAAAGCCCTCATCTTCGCCTCACGCCTCTACGAAGGCCTCCCAATGACACTAATCGAAGCCTACAAATCATCCCTCCCAGTCATTTCCTGCAACATCGGCAACGCAAGTAGCCTTGTCATAGAAAACACTACAGGCCTTCATTTTAAAGTTGCAGATATAACATCACTTATTGAAGCAGTGAACTTGTTTGAAAATATTGATACATTATCGTTAAGTCAGAATGCTGAAAAAGAATATAAATCAAAATACACAGATGTATTTGCATATACAAATATGATCAGTATGTATAAGGTTATATACGAATCCAAATAAAATTTTCATAACTTGACATTAATATTCTGCCTAAAGTATTATATTTGAGAGTTAATGAGTAAACTAGCAACAATTGCAATAATTACAAATATTCCTGCTCCTTATAGAGTGGATTTGTTCTATTATTTACAGAACAATGTGAAGGAGTATGATTGGCACATTATATACACTGGCAGAAATGAGGATGATAGAGAGTGGAAGATAGATGAAGGTAAGCTCATAAATTCAACTATTTTAAATGCTAAGATAATTGATTTTAAAGGGAAAATGTTTCAGAGAAAAATTCATTTTGTTCTAAATATCTCAAAGCACTTAGATAAAATTAATCCCGACATTGTAATTGCTTTTGAATACAACATGGCCTCAATACAAAGCTTAATATGGGCCAAGATAAATAAACGTAAATTTATAAGTTTAACTGATGGCACGTTACACTCAGAAAGAAATATAAGCTTTTTGCAAAAGTTCTCTAGAAAGATTATTAGTAATTATTCAGATGCATTTATAGCTAGTAGCACAAAATCAAAAGAAAAATTATTATCATGGAATATTTCAGCTTCAAAAATATTTATTTCGTATTTAACCGAAGATTTGAGTGAATATTTAAAATTAAGAACAAGCTCTAAAAGCAATGTGATCCTTTATGTGGGTAGTATATGTGAAAGGAAGGGATTAGATTTATTATTCAAATCACTTTCACATATTGATATTAAGTATGAATTACATATAGTTGGAAGTGGTAGTGAAATATTTGTTTCACAGTTAGAAAAGCAAGCACAAGACTTAGGAATATCTGATAATATAGTGTGGTCTGGGTATAAAGAAGGAAAAGATTTGATAAATGAGTATGCCAACGCAGCTTGCTTTGTCCTTCCTACGAGGGAAGATTGTTTTGGTCTCGTACTGTTGGAAGCAGCCGCAGCAAATTTACCGATAGTTTCATCAAAGTTTGCAGATGGAATATATGACATAGCATCAGAAAATGTGCAAAATTATATTTTTATTGCGGACCCATATGATGAGACTAAGTTTTCAGAAGCTATAATAAGTGCATTAAGTAAAAAGGAAAGTGATATAATTATAAGAGACTTAACAAAATTCGAATTTCCAAACGTTAGTAAGGGTTATGTTAATGCGATTCAGCATGTTATGAGTGGTAGGAGTGGTAATGAAAATTGATATTCTTATCCTTTACGAGCATGTTCAGCGTGAATTAAAAAATGCGTGCATACTAAGAGTTCTTCTTGAAAGAGAGGGTTATACTGTTAGAATTAATAATGTTGCATGGAGAAAAGGTTTATTAAACACAATTTATAAGCCAAAATTAATAATAAGTCCTTCATGTCAAAATGATGAAGGGATGTTTTACATATTACATAATTATATTGGAGCATATAATGGTGGCTACAAGGTATTAAATTTATACTCTGAGCAATTAGCCAATAGTTCAGCAAAAGATCTGCTTAGAGTAAAAGATCTTGCCTTGAAGATATACCATTGTGCTTGGGGATCATTTACTTATAAAAGACTTCTTGATACAGGAATAGATAAGAGTCAAATTAGAATAACTGGTTCGCAAAGACTAGATTTTACAAAACCTATCTTTAGAAATTTACTTGTAGATAGAAAAGATCTGGCATCAAAATATGGTCTGGATAAAGATAAAAAATGGATAATGATGGTTGGAAATTTTCCTGCTAAAGATGAGCAAAAATTAAATTATTTGAGTTCTGTCGGATATGATAATTTTCAGGAGCTAAAAGATCTAACAAAAAACACATATTATGAACTCATTAATTGGTATGAGACAATATTGAACGACAATGAATTAAAGGATACAATAGAATTAATATATAGACCCCATCCTAACGAAATTATAGATAATAAAATCGTTGGATTGTCGAAAAGGTATCAACATTTTCATATAATAGGAGATTTGACTATATCAGAATGGGCGATTAACATTGATTTAGCGTATATATGGTCAAGCACATCTTCTATTGAAATATCTATAGCTGGAGTACCTGTTGTTGCACTAACTCCATACAAAATAAAACAATATTTAGAAATGGAGCTTGTAAAGGAAATTGAAAAAATTGATACCGTGGATGAATGTTTAATTATTACGAAAGACATATTGGCGGGCAAGGTAAAGGATATTAATAAAGATTTTAAAGAAGAAGTAGGGATGTATTATCAGATAAGTGATAAAAGTGCATCCGAGAACATAGTTGATTTTGTAAAAGATATTCTTTCTAGCGACGATAATATTATAATGAATGAGTTCAATATATTTAAGGGTATCATTAAAGTTTTTGTATACCTATATGAATATATTTTATTTAAACTAAATATAAAGTTAAATAAATATTTGGAAGTTAGATTTAGGGATTATAGAACCAGTAATTTTATTGAAAACTATTGTAAGGAGATAAGGGATAAAATAAGTGAATAAAGATTTGAAAAATATTATTCTCATATCTGATCAAAAAGGATCCTGTGTGGATTCAATATTAGCATCTAACTCGTATAATATAAAGTTAATAGTTGTCCCATATAAATACAATGTAGATTATCTAAAAGAAAAATATGGAAGCACAATAGAAAACTATATGTATTATGTCGCCGATACTAACGCAGAATTTCAAGATGAATTTTCTTCAGATCACAACTTGACATACGAAGAAATAGAACAGTTTAGAGATGTTCAGTTAAAGTGTTTTAGGTATAACACTAGATATTTATATGATGATAATGCCAATAATTCAATCTACTACACGGTGCTTAAATTTCTCCTAGGTTTCTTTAGCGAAAACAAAATAGATATGGTGTTCTCCCGTATTATGGAACATGGAGCCATATCTGATTCACTTATTTTTGAAATAGCTAAGAAAAAAGATATACCAGTATATATAATTGCTATGAATACGGGATTTAATAGTGATGGATTATTTTCTATACTCAAATATAACTCTAAAAAACTAGTAGATATATCACATGTAACAAAAAATGAAGTAAACTACAGTGATATGTTAACTACTCTAAACAGTAATTATAGTAGCAATAAGCTCCTTGGCTTTCCTTTTTCTAAAATGATCAAAAAGTTTCTGGGTAAAAAAAATAAAACGTTGAAGGAATGTATACAATGGGTATATGAATATAGAATTAAATATTATTTGAGAAGTATCAAGGCATATCTTACAAAAGATTTATATAAAATTAGAGAGGAAACATCTTTATATGAAATACTTAGAGGCTTTATATATCGTTGTAGGCTCAAAGCATATTACAAAATGCATTCAATAAAGAATATTGAAGATGCGAACTTTATTTTTTATCCATTGCACATGGAACCAGAAGCCGCTAACTTAGCAAGAGCAACATTGGGTTGCCAGTTATTCATTATAGAACAAGTGTCTAAGTTATTACCGGAGGGATATTTTTTATATGTGAAAGAACACCCAGATCAATTTGCTTCCACACAGTTGGATAAATATTATTATAAAGCGCTTCAAAATTTTAGGAATATAGACTTCTATAAAAGAATTTCTATGTTGACAAACGTAAAAATGATAGATATACGTACACCATCTTCGCGATTGATTGATAATTCTAAAGCAGTGCTATCTATTGCTGGCTCTGCACTGATTGAAGCTGTTGCAAAAAATAAGCCAATTATTGTTTTTGGAGACGGAACATCATGTGTTGAATTGCTTAGTGATGCATTTGTTATAAATCAGATAGGATCAATAACAAAATCTTTAGAAGCAATAAAAGATGGATTTACTCCTAGCTATAATGATTTTTCTGCTATGATGAATAAGTATGTATTTTCTATGGCCAACAAGGAATTCTATGGCGTTAATAGTACCCTTGTCGAAATATTTAATTTATTATATAAATTATAGTTTATAAAATGTGATAAAATTAGGTACAAATGCATATATATAAAGTTTTTAAAAAGGTTTTATCATTATTAGATAAGAAGCAGAAAAAGAATTTTTTCCTGCTAACGTTTCTAATGCTAATATCAGGTTTTCTTGAAACAGTAGGCATATCAATGTTCATACCAGTCGTATATGTACTAATTGATGATAGTGCATTTACTTCTAATACTATATTAGTTGAAGTTTGTAGGTTTTTGGGTATAAACACCCAGCAGCAATTTTTACTTGTGGGACTTATATTGCTAGGGTTGGTGTATATACTAAAGAATGTGTATCTATATTTTCAGACGGTTGTGCAGAACAATTATGTATACAACAATAGGGCGAGATTTTTCAATCGTATATATAGCTTATATTTAAATAAGGATTATTATTATTTTGTAGAAAATGCATCTGGCAATATAACAAGATCCATATACTATGATGTTATATATACATTTGACGTGCTTTTGAGTTTTATAAATATTATTACAGAGTGTATTATTAGTGCAACAATACTATCATTTTTACTAATAGTAAACTGGAAAGTGTCATTAATTGCAGGAATAATTCTTTTTGTAGAATTAATTGTTATTAACAAGATTATAAAACCGATATTATTCAAAAATGGAAAAGCAAATACAGAAAACGTTGGTATTTTCTTTGGTAATATTATACAATCAATTGAAAATATTAAAGAGATAAAAGTATTTAATACGGAAAAATACTTTATAAAAAAGAACGAACAATACGTAGAGGCATTATCTAAAACAGAAAAGCACTATAAAACATTATCCACTATACCAAAATATATTATAGAAAGCTTTACTTTTGCATCGCTAGCTGCGATTCTTTGTATTTTTGTTAAATCTGGCACAGATATCAAAAAGTTTATTCCTATACTTTCAGCATTTGCAGTGGCAGCTGTTAAGCTACTGCCATCTTTAAATAAAATTAGTTCAAATCTAAGCAATATTTCATACTACATTCCAAATCTTAATAATTTAGCTAATGTAATTCATGAAGCAGAGAGTGATCAAGTAAAGGGAAATACGGATGTTAATATATCTAATCGTTCAGCTTTGAGTTGTAACAATTCAATTGAACTTAGAGATATTAGTTTTAAATATGAAGGCTCTGATAAGTATATATTTAATAATCTTAATTTAATATTTCCAGTAAATAAGTCGGTAGGTATAATTGGTGGCTCAGGAGAAGGAAAGACAACATTAGTAGATTTACTCACCGGATTGCTAACACCTAATCAAGGAAGTGTTTTGTGTGATGGTATTAATATACAAGAAAACTATCCGTCTTGGCTTTCTTTAATTGGATACATTCCTCAAAACACTATATTGGTTAACGACACAATCACTTCTAATGTTGCATTTGGTGTTGATCCTGCAGAAATAGATAAAGATAGAGTAATAAATGCCCTTAAGGATGCTCAAATTTATGATTTCGTTAGTGGTATGAAAGATGGGCTAGATACAACAATTGGTGATAGAGGAATGAAACTTTCTGGTGGACAGAGACAAAGAATAGGAATTGCAAGAGCTTTGTACAAAAATCCTAAAATATTAATTTTTGATGAATCTACTTCTGCTCTTGATAATAACACAGAAAAAGAAGTTATGGCTGCAGTAAATGCTTTAATGAGTAATAAAACAATAATAATAATTTCGCATCGTTTGTCAACACTAGAAAAGTGTGATATTATATATAAAGTTTCTGACGGAAAGGTATTTCAAGAAAAGAATATATTGTAAAGGTATAGTATGTTAAGTAATGTTAAATTGGTTGACGGAGATATCGTTGTTAGAGATATATCCCTAGATGATTGCAACCAAACTTATGTCAGCTGGCTTAAGAATACAAATGTTAATCAGTTTTTAGAGACAAGATGGGTAGAACAAGATGTTGATACAATCAAAAGTTTCGTTAAGGGTCAAATAGAATCAAATAACAACTATCTTTTTGCCATAACAATAAAGTGCAGCGATCAATATAAACATATAGGTAATATAAAAATTGGAGGAATAAATCCACACCACCACTATAGCGAGATAAGTTATTTTATTGGTGATGAAAGCTATCATGGAAAGGGGATAGCAACAAAGGCTATAGAACTGGTATCAGATTTTGCATTTAAAAAACTTGGCGTTCACCGAATACAAGCATCGTTCTATGAAGAAAACATAGCGACACAAAAAGCGTTAGAGAAGGCAGGATATGTTTACGAAGGAGTCTGGCATGAAAGATGTATATCACCAATAACTAATAAATATTCTAATGTAAAAGTTTACTATAAGCTGTCAAGTATGTAATAGGTGTTTGATGAGATATTGTTTAGGAACAGTTCAATTTGGTTTAAATTACGGCATTCAAAATAATGGTAGGCCAAGTGAAACTCAAGTAAATGAATTGTTAAAAACTGCTTCATCTAGTGGTATAGATGTATTTGATACAGCTGCAGCTTATGGTGATTCTGAGACAGTACTAGGAAATTTTTTTTCTCAACATCCTGACATAACATGTAAGATAATCACAAAAATATCTTCAGATGTGTTAAATTCTGCAAGAAGTGGATCTGAATATGATGTATTATGCAAATGTGCTAAAGAAAGCCTGAATAAGTTGCAAATGAAAAAACTATATGGTCTTTTATATCATGATTCAAAAGTTGTAGATTTATCTAGTAGAGTTAGTTCACTTATTAAGTTAAAAGAAAGCAATCTTGTCGAAAAGGTAGGCATATCAGTATACACTCCAGAAGAAGCTCTTAAGGCCATAGGGTATAATATAGATATAGTACAGGTTCCATACAATTTATTTGATGCAAGGCTTGATAAAGAAGGTTTTTTCACGAAAGCCAAAGAAAAAAATATAGAAATTTACGCAAGAAGCTCATTATTACAAGGATTAGCCCTTATGGATTATAATAACTTACCAGGGAAGGCTTCATTTGCTAAGACATATATAGAAAAGTTTGATGCAATATGTCAAAAATACGGCGTAGACAGGTTATTTGCAGCGGTAAATTATGTAGCAAGTAATGAATATATAGATTACATAGTGTTCGGTGTAGATAATATGGATCAACTGCAACAATACTTATCAATACGAGATGGTGAATTGCCAAAAAAGTTTATTGATGAAATTAAAAGTGAATTTAACGATGTCCCAGAAAAACTAGTTAATCCAGTTCTGTGGAAATAAAAATATCAAAGGAGAAAACTATTATGAGTAAAATAATATGTGGAAAAGGACAGGATTTATATAAAAAGGCCAAAAAAATAATTCCAGGTGGAACCCAATTATTAAGTAAAAGACCAGAAATGTTTCTTCCAGAGCTTTGGCCAGTATATTATAGTAAAGCCAAAGGTTGCAAGGTTTGGGATTTAGATGGTAAGGAATATATTGATGTAAGCTACATGGGTATAGGAGCCTGTGTAAATGGCTATGCAAATGACGAGGTAGATGATGCAGCAAGAGAAGCCATAGCAAACGGCGTAATGTGTACACTTAATGCTCCAGAAGAAGTATATCTTGCAGAAAAACTTTTGGAGCTTCATCCATGGGCAGGAGGCGTGCGTTATGCAAAAGCTGGCGGTGAAGCTATGGCACTTGCATCAAGAATTGTTAGAGCATATACAAAAAAAGATATTTTATTATTTTGTGGTTACCACGGCTGGCATGATTGGTATCTATCTGCAAATATTGCTAATGAAAATGCTTTAAACGATCAGCATTTAGCTGGACTTGAACCACTTGGTGTTCCAAAGGGACTCGCAGGAACTAATTTGCCATTCCATTATAATAATTTTGAAGAATTTGATGAATTAGTGAAGAGACATAACGGAAAAATTGCAGCAGTTGTTATGGAACCAATTAGAAATGATTATCCTGAAAATGGATTTTTAGATCATATAAGAAAAGTTACAGCAGAAAATAATATATTACTTGTATTTGATGAAATTACTGCAGGCTTTAGACTTTGTGCTGGAGGAAGCCATAAGGTTCTTAATGTTACACCAGATGTAGCAGTATTTGCAAAAGCTATGACTAATGGATATCCACTTAGTGCAATAGTGGGAAAAAAGGATGTCATGGAAGCAGCACAAGGAACTTTTATAAGTAGTACATTCTTCACTGAGAGAGTCGGTTTTGCAGCAGCATTAAAAAACATAGAAGTTTACGTAAGAGATAAAGTTAATGAAAAACAAATCGCTTATGGTAAAAAGGTAAAAAAAGGATGGGATGATTTAAGTAAAAAACATAATCTTAAAGTTCATATTGGCGGAATAGATCCACTTGGTCATTTCTCTTTTGAATATGAGAATCCACTAGCATTTAAAACATATGTAACTCAGGAAATGTTAAAAAGAGGATATATTGCATCTAACTCTTTCTATACAACTGCAGCACATAGTGACCAAATTATCGATGAATATTTGAAAAATATAGATGAAGTTTTTAAAGACATATCAGAATGTGTTAACAATGGTGGAAATATAGAAAGTAAGCTAGAAGGACCTTGCTGTCAAGCAGGTTTTCAAAGACTTAATGGGTAAGGAATAACACAATGAAGTTTTTAGTAATAATACAAGCAAGATGCGGTGCAACAAGGCTCCCTAATAAAGTTCTAAAAGAAATAAACGGAAAAACATGCTTAGAATTAATGCTTAATAGAGTTAGCAAATCTAAAATGATAGATGAAATAATTGTTGCAACAACAATCAACAAGGAAGATATACAAGTAGCTAATCTAGTAACAAAACTTGGATATAGAGTTTTTGTTGGTAGTAGTGGTGATGTATTAGATAGATACTATCAATGCGCAAAACTGATAAAACCAGAATATGTTATAAGACTTACAGCTGACTGTCCGTTATTTGATTATAGAGTTCTTGATGAAGCAATAAGCGAATTAAAACCCGATACAGATTACCTAACAGAATATTCCGAAACATTCCCAGATGGACAAGATATAGAAATTATGAAGTTTAATGTTTTGGAAGAAGCATGGAAAAATGCGGTTATGATGTCTGAGAGAGAACATGTCACATTATATATAAGAAATAATAAAGATAAATATAAAATACAAGACTTCGTTTGCAAAATAGGTAATCTCCATGATGAAAGATGGACGTTAGATGAACCAAGAGATTTTGAAATGATTACTAAAGTTTATGAACATTTTATGCCTAAAGTTGATTTTACAATGAAAGAAGTGTATGATTATTTACAGGAAAATCAAGAAATACGTGCCATAAATAATTCAATAACAAGAAATGAAGGATTGGCAAAATCGTTAAAAAATGACAAAGTGATAGAGGGCTGATTTTCTTTTTGCAATAATAATAATATAAGGAAAGGATAATATGTTAAATAATAAAACGGTTTTAATAACAGGCGGAACAGGCTCATTTGGCCACCATTTTGTAGAATATGTATTAAAGCATTATAAACCTAAAAAAATCATTATTTATTCACGTGATGAGTATAAACAATTTATAATGGCAAATGAATATAAGGAGTACAATGACGTACTTAGATTTTTCATAGGTGATGTTAGAGATTTTGATAGACTTAAAATGGCTTTAAATGGAGTTGACTATGTAATACATGCAGCAGCTCTAAAACAAGTTCCAGCATGTGAATATAATCCTAACGAAGCAATAAAAACAAATATTAATGGCGCAATAAATGTAATTGATGCTTGCTTAGAAAAGTCAGTAAAGAAGGTAGTTGCACTTTCAACAGATAAGGCAGTAAATCCAATTAACTTATATGGCGGAACAAAACTTGTATCTGATAAATTATTTTGCGCAGCTAATGCATACAGTGGAAAAGATGGCTGCACATTTTCAGTTGTCAGATATGGAAATGTTGCAGGAAGCAGAGGTTCTGTAATTCCTTTCTTCCAAAATTTAATTGATAAGGGTGAAAAAGAACTTCCAATTACAGATCTTAGAATGACAAGATTTTGGATAAGTCTTGAACAAGGTGTTGAATTAGTTATAAAAGCTTTGAATGAAGCAAAAGGTGGCGAAACATTTATATCTAAGATCCCATCATTTAAAATAACAGACTTAGCAGAAGCAATGCTTCCGGGTTGTAAGATTAAAGAAGTTGGAATTAGAGAAGGCGAGAAGCTTCACGAAGTAATGGTAACAAGAGAAGATTCTCTACATACATATGAATACGATAAACATTTTATTGTTTATCCACACTATGATTGGTGGGGTAAATCTAATGTAATGCCTGGCGGAAAGCAAGTTGAAATGGGATTTGAATATAGTTCTGGCACAAACACCGAATGGCTTTCAGTAGAAGATCTTAGATCCAAATTAAAAACAGATTTAGATAAACATTAATATGCAAGAGCTAGCAATTAATGGCGGCGAGCCGGTTAGAAAAAATAAAATTGGCTATGGTCATCAATGGATCGATGAAGATGATATTAAGACAGTTTCCGATATATTAAGGGGAGACTATCTTACTTGTGGCCCAACAGTTACAGAGTGTGAAAAAGAAATTGCAAAATATGTTGGGACCAAATATTGTACTATGTGTGCTAATGGAACAGCCGCTCTTCATATTGCAATGCTTGCAGCAGGCATTGGCCCTGGAGATGAAGTAATTACAACGCCACTTACTTTTGCAGCATCTGCCAACTGTGCATTATATGTTGGCGCTAAAGTTGTTTTTGCAGATATAGATAAATTAACTTATGAAATAGATCCAGAATCAATAGAAAAGCTAATTACAAATAAGACAAAGGCTGTAGTTGCTGTTGATTTTACAGGTCAAACCCCAGACCTTGATAGAATTAAAGCTATATGCAAAAAGCATAATTTAGTTTTAATTGAAGATGGAGCACAAAGTTTTGGAACTTCTTATAAAGGTCAGAAGGTTGGCTCAGTGGCAGATATAACAACCTTTAGTTTCCACCCAGTTAAATCAATAACTTGTGGTGAAGGTGGCGCAGTAACAACCAATGATGATAAATATGGCAAATTAATTTCTTTATATGCAAGACACGGCATAACTCATGATGAAAATCTTATGAAGGAGGCGCCTCATGAGGGGCCATGGTATTATGAGCAAATAGAGCTTGGGTATAATTATAGGTTAACAGATTTTCAAGCAGGGCTCTTGTTATCGCAACTTAAAAAGATTGATAAATTCAAGAATAGAAGAAATGAAATCGTAAAAATATATGATGAGGAATTCTCAAAAATCCCAGAGATAATATTGCAAAAATATACCGAAGGCAGTGACACTTTTAGACACTTATATATAATTCAATTAGATTTAAATAAGCTTAAATGCACAAGAAGACAGGCCTATGATGCTCTTGCTGCTGAGGGGATACAATGTCAAATCCATTACGTTCCAGTTTATTGGTTCCCTTATTATAAGAGTATTGGTTTTAAAGAAGGGCTATGTCCAAATGCTGAAGAAGTTTATAAAGGCTTTTTAACAATTCCATTATTTCCTATGATGAGCAATGAAGATGTTAATGATGTAATTTGTGCTATCAAAAAAATTGTTGAATATTATAAAAAATAATATATCATGATAAAACTAGAAGAATATTTAAAAAATAAAAAAACATATATAATCGCCGAAATGTCAGGAAACCATGGCGGCGATTTTAATAAGTGCAAGGAAATTATTAATGCAGCAGCTGATGCTGGAGCAGATTGCCTCAAAATACAAACATATACAAAAGATACCCTAACCATAGATTGCAATAGGGATGAATTTATAATAAAAGGTGGATTATGGGATAAAGAAAATCTATACAGTCTATATTCTAAAGCATATACACCATGGGAATGGACAAAAGACATAAAAAAACTTACTGAAGAGAAAGGAATGGATTTTTTATCTACACCATTTGATTTTACTGCTGTTGATTTTCTTGAAGAACTTGGTATAGGTTTTTATAAAATTGCTAGCATGGAAATAGTAGACCTTCCGCTTATAAAAAAAGTCGCTCTAACAGGTAAGCCATTACTTTTATCATGTGGTATGGCTTCTGAAGAAGAAATAAAAGAAGCAGTTAGTGTTTTTAAAAAATATAGCAAGGCTCAACTTGTGCTGTTAAAATGTTGCAGTGCTTATCCTACAAAATATGAAGATTTAAATTTGGATACTATACCAGATATGATTAACAAATTTGGCACTTACGTTGGCCTCTCAGATCATTCAGGTGGAACTCTTCCCGATATAGTCGCAGTTACCAAAGGTGCTTGTGTAATAGAAAAACATTTTTGCATAAGTAAAAATGACAAAACAGTTGATAGCGATTTTTCGCTTGATAAAGATGAGTTTAAGCAATTAGTAGAAGATATAAGAAATACAGAAAAGGCGCTAGGAAAACCAAATTATGGTCCATCAAATGATGAAAAGCAAAGCTATAATTTAAGAAGAAGCTTATATGTTGTAAAGGATATAAAAAAAGGAGAAAGGTTTAGTAGCGAAAATATAAGATCTATTAGACCTTCAAACGGATTACATACAAAATATTATGAGTTTTTAATTAGTAACGGAACCGCAAGTTGTGACATCAAATTTGGTACACCGCTTAATGAATCAATGATAAATGAAAAGCTAGATATTATAATATAAGTTCAATTTAATAACGAATTTATGCTGAGTATTTAGATTGGTTAAATAATATAAAACGATAATCATTGTATGAATGTAGAATTGAGAAAAATAGAAAAAGAAGATCTTGAACAGCTTAGACAGTGGCGTATGCAAGAAAATGTCACAAAGTATATGCTTACTGATCCTATCATTTCCCCAGAGGACCAAATTCAATGGTTTGAGAAAATATCTAATGATGGTACGCGGGTGGATTATGTGATATTAGTCGATAATGAAGTTGTTGGCTATTATGGTATAACTAACATAGATAAAGAAAACAAAAGTTGCGAAGTTGGATTTTATATAGGTGACGAAAAATACAGGGGCGTTGGAGTATTTTCAAAAGCCCATAAAATAATAGAAGATATTGTATCGCATGATTTAAAATTATCACAAATTGTTATTATAGCACTGAAAGACAATCCAGCATGTGAAGCTTATGTAAATATGGGATTTGTTATAGACCAGTCATACAATAATGTTTGTAATAAAAGTGGCATCCCATATAAACTAGTTAAATTAATAAAGAAAGTGGGTTAATTGGATATCTATGAGAAAGATTGGACTAAAACTATGGAATATAAACACAGATTATTATTATGACGAAGCCATAAAACTTTATGATGAAAAAATATTTGATTACATAGAACTTTATGTTGTTCCAGGAAACTTAGATTTAATACCAAAATGGAAGGAAATGAAAATTCCATTTGATATACACGCTCCTCACTTTGCACACGATATGAATTTATCAAAGATAGACCACGAGCAATCAAATTACGAAAAATATCTTGAAGTAAAAGAATATGCAGATACTCTTGGTGCCGATACCATAGTTTTTCATGGCGGAATTAATGGTGATTATAAAGAAACAGCAAGGCAAATAAAAAACTTCAATGACAAAAGAATAATAATCGAAAACAAACCTTATCAACCCCTGCGAATGGGCCCAGATAATAAATGTATAGGGTCTAAATATGAAGAATTAAAATTCATTATAGAAAATGCTAATTGCGGTTTTTGCCTAGACATAGGTCATGCGATATGTTCCGCTAATAGCCAAGGCATAGATCCATACAAATACGTGGAGCAACTTGTCACCCTAAATCCTAAACGAATCCACCTAAGTGACATAGATACTACTTCTAAGTATGATCAGCATTTAAACTATGGAGCAGGCAACCTAGATTTTAAACGTATCTTAAATATTATCCCAAAAGATATTAATATAACTATTGAAACAACAAAATCTTCAAAAACTTCACTCGCCGATTACAAATCCGACGCGATTTTTCTAGTATATTTAACTAAGTAATAAAGATAAATAGTCAATTAATGCAGAGATTCCTATTGAAACAATAATAGTAGAATTAAATATATAGGTTACGCATAGAAACGAATTTGTTTTATGATATAATTGTGTAATGGGGGACAAGATGACAGAAAATAGAGGCAAAAATATGCATGACTTTTGTACGAAAATATTTCCTTATTGTAGAAGTCTTACAGGTGAAGGTGTTCGTCAAACTTTGAATGAAATTAAGTCTGATTTAGAAGACTTTGATAGTAGTATAAAATTTGACATAATAAATGTCCCATCTGGAACCCAAGTATTTGACTGGACTGTACCTAAGGAATGGAAGATAAACGCTGGGTACATTGAAGATGATAAAGGAAATCATATAGTTGATTTTAAGAATTCAAATTTACATATAGTTGGTTATTCTACGCCAATTGATAAGTGGGTGAATTTAGAAGAACTTTTAAAACATATATACACGCAACCCGAGCAACCCAATGTAATTCCATACGTTACATCATATTATAAAGAGCGCTTTGGGTTTTGCATGAGTGAAAATTTAAAGAATTCTCTTAAAGAAGGGAATTATCATATGTATATAGATAGTGAATTGTTTGAAGGAGTTCTTAATTACGCAGAGTGTATTGTTCCAGGAAGAACAGAAAAAGAAGTATTCTTTTCGACTTATATTTGTCATCCATCTATGGCAAATAATGAATGCTCTGGACCAGCTGTTCAACTAGAACTCATTAAGTATATTAGTAAACTTGTTGATAGAAAATATACTTATAGATTTGTTTTTGTGCCAGAAACAATAGGCTCTCTTGCATATTTAAGTACAAATGATAATCTAGATCATATGAAAAAATGTATGGTAGCGGGATTTAATCTATCTTGTGTTGGAGATGATAGAAATTATTCTATTATTGAAACAAGGTATGCTGATACTTTAGCAGATAAGGCGTTACATAATATACTTAAATTTCATATAGATAATTATAAAGTCTATGATTTTCTATTAGCAGGCTCCGATGAAAAACAATATGGATCTCCGTTCATAGAGCTGCCAGTTGTAGGTTTTTGTAGAACAAAATATGGAGAATTTCCTGAGTATCATACATCAGCAGATGACCTAGAAAATGTTGTAACGCCAAGTGGTTTACAGGGAGCGTATGAGGTTCTTATTAAATTGGTAAGAGCATTAGAATATAATGCTTATTATAAAATAAATGTACTTGGCGTTCCACAGCTTGGGAAACGTGGACTTTATCCCACTGTTTCGCAGAAAGGAAACTATGGAACTGTAAAACCAATGATCGATACAATTAGGTATTTAGATGGCAAGAACGATATATTTGATATTAGCAATAGAATCAATGTGTCAACAGATGTCGTTATAGATATTATAGATAAGCTCAAAGAAAAAGATTTAGTAAGGGTATAATGATGGGTAACTATGTTAAGCTTTACGAATATGCAAAGTACATGAAAATTGAAAGGGGAGATATTATCCTTATATCATCAGATTCTAAGAAAATGGCTTTTGATGCATTAACAAATAAGGAGCCAGTAAATTTAAATAATTTTATTGATGGAATAATAGATGTCATTGGTCCTGAAGGAACTTTACTTTTTCCAACATATAATTGGGATTTTTGTGGTGGTGAAACATTTGATTATAAAAATACCACATGTAAGACTGGAACATTAGGAACCATAGCGCTCAAAAGAAGCGATTTTAAGAGAACCAAACATCCAATTTATTCCTTTGCTGTGTATGGTAACTACCAAGATGAATTGTGCAACATGGAGAATACTGATTCTTTTGGAATCGATTCACCATTTAATTTTTTTAAGAAGAAAAATGCAAAAAATTATATTATCGACGTAAGTTTACAGCATTCTTTTACATTTGCTCATTTTGTTGAAGAGCAGTCAGGAGTTGTTAAACATAGATATGTAAAAGATTTTCATGGAGATTATGTGGATGAGCGCGGGAATGTATCTCGTAAAACATATTCTATGTTTGTTCGTAATTTGGATCTAGATGTAAAGACAACAATAAATCCAATAGAAGATGATTTCATAAAAGCAGGCTGCTTGGAAAGATTTACAATAAATAGTTCTAGCATAACACTAGTAATGTTGGGATCTGCCTATGATGTGCTATTGAATGATATTATTAATAACAACTCACGCAAGATTTGTGAGTTTAAAGGTCAAAATTGAAAATTGCAATATTATCAAATGTAAATATAAACTCTGTAATTCGACAGCTAAATAGAACAAATAATATATACCAGGCTGACGGATATGGAAACGAAATAGGAATTTTGCTAAACAAAAAGTCTAATTTATATGCTTATAAACCAGATATTGTGTTCATAATTGAGGATACAGTAGAACTTATCAATCATTTAGATAATTTTGATAACGCAGTAAAATTAATTGATGATTGGTTCAACAATTTTGAATTATCTATTGAAGGAGATACGTTATATTATGTTTCTAATGCATATATTAATGGCCCTGAATATAATCTTGGCAATTTAATTAATTTTAGCTCAAGTATAATAAGTTACTGGAATGAAAAATTAGATAAACTTATTCTAAAACACGCAAATGTCAGATTGTTAGATATTTATAGAGAGATATTATCTATAGGATTTGATAATTCATTTTCAACTACAACGTGGTATATGGGTAGAATACCTTATTCACAAATTCTCTGTAATAGAATATCAGATTTGGTGCTACACAAGGTTTGTATTGAGGAAAATACTGCAAAAAAAGTATTGCTTTTAGACTTAGACAATACTTTATGGGGTGGCCTTGCCGGCGAAAATGATATAGATCCAGTGGAATTGACAGATGAGCATAATGGTCTTATATATAAAACACTACAGCGTGTTATTAAACAAATGAAAAATAGCGGTGTTATTCTTGGTATAGTATCAAAAAATAATTTGGATGATGCCATGCATATTATAAATAATAATCATCATATGGTATTAAGAGAAGACGATTTTGTAATAAAGAAAATTAATTGGAATAATAAGGTAGATAATATACGAGAGGTGGCAAGTGAATTAAATCTTGGGCTTGATTCAATAGTATTTTTTGACGATAATGACACCGAGCGATATTTGGTGAAGGAAGCATTGCCTGAAGTAATTGTTCCTGATTTTCCGAAAAATATTAACAAACTTCCTGATGTGATGGTTGACATATGGAAAAAATATTTTGATAAGCCTATGTTGACCAAAGAAGATCTGAATAAGACAGAAGAATATAGAGCAAACAATGAAAGAAATGAGCTAAAACATAATACTGCAGATTTTAATGATTATTTAAAAAAATTAGATATAGTTCTTAAAAGAGTCATCCCAGAGCATCACACTGCAAGGATAGTACAGTTACTAAACAAGACCAATCAATTTAATCTTACTACAGTAAGACATTCGCTAAATGAGTTGTTAGATATGATGGCGGACAAAAATTATGATATATTTACATATAATGTAAGCGATAGGTTTGGCGATAGCGGAGTGGTTGCCGTTGTTATAGTAAAAAATAGTGACCATGAGGTTTTTATTGAAGATTTTGTTATGAGTTGTAGGGTCATGGGTAGAAAAATAGAAAATGCAATAATAGATGACATAGAGGACTATTATAGGAAGAAAAAAGTTCAAATTATTAATTCTAAATATGTTAAGACGGACAAAAATTTTCCAGTTTCTGAGTTGTTTGACAGCCTCAACTATTCTATAGTATCTAATTCTGGAGGAGAAAAGAAGTATAAATTGGACTTATCTGCTAATTGTATAAGAGACTACTCTTTGAAAAAAGAGGTGGAGGTGTAAAATGAAAGATAAGGTAATTAAGATAATTGAAAAGACATTGAATCTGGGTGAGGGAACAATTACTGAAAATACAATAATAAACGATGTCCCTGAATGGGACTCTTTGGGACATGTTTTAGTTATTGGGGCACTTAATGAGGAGTTAGGACTAGATATATCTATTGATGATGCGATGGAGATGCATAGTGTACAGGATATACTAAAAAAGGCAGGTGCCTAATGCAAGACTATAGAATTGAGCATATTGCATATGCTTGCGCCGACATTGATAAAACAATCGAAAAGTTTAAAAATCTTGGATACACACTTGTGTCAGATATAATTGATGATGAAGCTAGAAATGTTAAACTTGTTTTTATGATTAATAGAAGTATAAAAATTGAGTTTGTGCAGCCTGTTAATAACAACTCTCCAGTTTCGGCGTTATTGCAGAATCAAAAGAATAGCGCATCCCCATATCACATTTGTTACGAAGTTGATGATTTAAGATCAGCCATCGATGAATTAAAAAACCAAAAATTTGTAATCACTAAAGAACAAGAACCTGCCATAGCTTTTGACAACAGAAAAGTTGCCTTTCTGTTCCACAAAGATGTTGGACTCATAGAGTTGCTAGAAAAGCAATAACCATGTAATATTCTAGAGTAATGCATTATATTCATTTGGGAAAAAGCGTGGGGCGAGTTGTTTTAGGAGTGGTGGGTAGGAGTGGTGGGGACGGAGTTATTTATCTAAGGAACAATGAGTATGAAATTAATTCTCTACAATAATTTTAAAGGATATTAAAACATGGGCACAGAACCCAAAAGGCATCATTATATTCCACAGTTTATTTTGAGAAATTTTTGCTTCAAGAATAAACGGCTCTATTATTTTGATAAATCAAAAAATACGGCATCGGTTAAGCAGACTGATGAAATCTTCATGACTCGTAATCTCTATAGGGATGAAATAAACCATATGAATAATCCCACTGAAATTGAAGCAAAGCTGGCAAAATATGAAGATGAAGTAGCAACACTAATTAAGCATCGGTTTCTGAACGAGGATGAGTTTGTGCTTTCAGAAAGTGAAGAGGATAAACTAAGGTTATTTATTTCAATAATGGCAATAAGAAATGAAAAATCATTGCATCAGTTTAAAAATGTGGAAGACAATATAAACAAAGATTTTTACACTATGTATCAAACAAATGGAGATTTTACTGACTTGTGGAAACGAAATATTAGTCATATCTTAGATTGTCGATCTATTAAGGAAATACTCGAAAATGAAAAGATAGATAAGCCGTTTAAGTATTTTATGGTAAGGGATGGATATTTAAATTGTGAAGGGATTGATGAGAGTTTGTTTAGTGCACTGCAAAAAAATTGGTTTGCTATGAGAAACTTTATATTATACCTTGTTGTCATGGAGAGACGCGGCGATAAAGATTTCATTATTGGAGATAATTATCCCCCAATTATAACCGGTACGTCAAATAATGATAAAGAAATGCATTTATACACTTTGTGTCCTATATCACCAAAGAGAATTATACTATTAGTATCCGGTGGTGCATTAAAAGCTCCAGAACGTGTAAGAATATTTGCCAAAGACGTTTTAAATCCACCAAACTGTGATAATAACGGTAATCTACACATAAGCGTAAAAAAAATATATCAGAAAAACGTAGAAGAAATTAACAGAACTATTATTGATGTTTCAGAAAAAGGATATGCTTTTTTAGATAAAACGAGGATCTAAACTGTGTAACATTACTACTTAATAGAGTATTATTAGTTTGATATAATTGTAAATACGAATTTTGTAGAATAATGGCGACGGAGTTATTTATTCAAAGGGATTGGCTTTGGTAACAAGGTTTATAATTATTACAAAGGAGTGAGAAATGAACCTAAAATTTGAAAATATGATGATAAACAATGCACAACAAGCTATGGAGATTGCTAAGAATGTAGAAGAAAATAAAAAATACCAAGGATATATTGATAATGAACCAATTAGACAGAATGATAAAATTATCGAATTGACAAGAGAGACTTGTGATATGGTAAAAAGGTTAAGAGAAGATATTAAGAAGCCCAAATGTACTGACTATGTAATAATAGTCTTGTCAATTATTGCTATTGTTTTACAATCATGTAGCATTTGGAGTAATGTCAAATAAGCACATGAATATTTAGATGTGTTAGTCGATTTTTGTTAAGCATTATGTGTCTAAATATTAATTAAAGAATTATGTTGAAAAAATATATAGAGGAATTTTAAATGATAGAAATGCTTGTAAACCAGATTAATAAATCATTGGAAAAAGGTTGTTATATTACAGCGCTAGTATCGGCAATTATAATTCCTGATATTTGCGGAAAAGCTGAGTTTCCTGAATGCGAAAGTAATAAGAGCAGATATATAAAATGGTATGAACATAATATAGGTCAGTATGAAAAGAATCCAGATGCGAGCAAAGAAATACCATACATGAGCGGCAAGGTTATATGGAGTTTAAGGTGCAAGCTTCTACATGAGGGCAATCCTGCAATTGAAGATAAAGTTAAGGATAGTAAAGACGAAAATTATACATATAATTATAATTTTGAACTAGTTTATGACACGAATAATTCAAGTTTGACTTCTTGCGATAAAGCATCAGTAATTGAGTGTATAAATGAAAAAACAATAAAAAAGTATCACTCTGTGAGTATAAATAGACTGTGTAAAGTACTATGTTCTACGGCTAAAGTTTATTTTAAAAACAATAAAGATAAATTTAATTTCTTTGACTATACGATAAAGATAAAATAATTTCAAAACAAGATAGTAATGGGGACAGTGAAGTTAAACCCTAAAGTCGTATCAAAATAAGCAGGCTATGTATGCTCAATGTTTCTGTAAATTCTTTATAATTAGTTTAAGCGTAATCTAGGAATAGAAATTAATAAAAGGAATGATAAAGTAGCACGTGGATATCAAAGAAAAAAGAAGACAAGAAGAAGAACTTCTAAAAAAATGGAAGGAGATTAATCCTAACATTATTACTGACGGAGTTGTTTCTTGGGAAGATTATGCAACCTCAAATCCTAAGATACTTTTTGTGCTGAAAGAAGTTAATAGTGATGAACCAAACTGGGATTTGAGGGAGTTTATAAGAGATGGAGCAAGGAATTATACGTGGGATAACATTACTAGGTGGATAATTGGCATAAGAAATATTGACCAGGACTATAATTGGCAAAAAATCAAAGAAATTTCGGAACAAGAGCGCAAGGAGGTTCTAAAATCTATAGTCGCAATTAACTTAAAAAAAGAAACTGGTGGCGGAGCCGTTGCCGATAATGACGCTATCTATAAGCATGCCATAAATGATAAAGAGTTGTTAAAAGATCAAGTTGATATCTATGATCCAGATTTAATAATCTGTTGCGGGACCGGTACTGCATTTTTAGAGAGTATATATAGTGAGAAAATAGTTAAATGTGAAATCACTTTTAATGGTGTTGATTATCTTAAAGACAATAATAGGGTTATTGTATTGTATAATCATCCACAAGCACGAGTGTCTCCTAATTTCTTATATTATCCGTTAATAGATGCCTTAAGAGAAATATATGGCTTGCATGGCTAAAATCCTTGTTCTCTAAAATGGTACTTCCGTATACATTTCCATTGTAAAAATATTTATCGTATATTTGTAAAAAATATTGACATAGTAAAAGTTTTGAGCTATAATCTATTTATCAAAAACAATAATATTACGTTTGACCAGTATGGGGGTTGATGCATGGGTAATGTATTAAAAAGAGTTCGTGAGATGGCAAGCATATCCAAAATAGAAATGGCGGAGAGGCTTGGGGTGTCAAGGCCTACTTACGATAAGATCGAAGAAGACAATAGTATAATGACTATTGATATTGTTAAAAAGGTAAATAAAATTTTAGACATAGATATAATTGCCATGATGAACCAAGGCAGTTTGGAAAATTATGAATACAATATTGTAGAGGGCAAAGCTAAATCTAAGCAAAAAGCTAAAAAAGAAACAATCCGCATAAATATCCCAGAAAACAATATAAAAAAATTTCAGCAAGTGTTCTTATATATTTTGAATAAAATAGGAGCCAAACCAAATATTGGCATGACAGTGTTATACAAAATTTTATATTTTATTGATTTTGATTATTATGAACTATATGAAGAACAGTTAATGGGGCTAGAGTATATCAAGAATCATTATGGACCCACACCAATATCTGCCCAAAAGCTTATTGAGGGCATGGTAAAGAAAAATCAGATTGAAGTGGTGAATACAAAAAGATTCAAATATGATATGACAAAATATTTGCCTCTAGTAGAGAGTGACTTATCGCTACTGAGCGGACGCGAATTAGAACACATAGATAAGGAAATTGAAAGATTTTCGGACTTCACTAGCGATCAGATTTCGGCATATTCGCATAAAGATGTCCCTTGGATTGGGGCAGATGATGGAAAGAGAATAGATTATGAAGCAGTTTTTTATAGGACACCCGAGACATCAGTGAGAAAATATGATGATATACAAGAATCTTGATGAGTTCAATAAAGAATTTAAAAAGCTTTCAAAAAGATTTATAACATTAGAAGAAGATTTCAAAACATTTAAAAAATATGCGCTAGAAACATTTTTTAGTGATACTAAACTAGATACGGGTTCTTTTGTTAAAATCGAAGGCTTATGCAATGAACAGTATACAAGTTATAAAGTTCTTAAGTTTGCTTGCAAGGCTCTCAAGAACCGTGGTAATAAGTCAGGGATTAGAATCATATTTATAAAAGACAATAATAGCGACTTAATTACATTTGTCGAGATATATTTCAAGGGTGATAAGGAAAATGAAGATAGGAATAGAGTTAAGGAAGTTATAAGATGATATGTGTTATCGTACAGTATGAGTTTGTATCAATATTATTAACCATTGCGGCAATTATTACTCCAATAGTAATACACATAAAAGAATGCGGGGCTAAAGATAAGGAATATAGAAAAAGTTGTCAAAGGCAGGCACGTAATTTTATTATTGACAATGATGATATTTATGAGTATATGCCTCTCTGCATTGTTGCAGCATTAAATAAGAATAGAAGATTTTATAGACCATTGTACAAAGAATTTAGCAAACTATCAATTGACATACAAAAGGAAGTAATAAAACAGTGCAATTGCAGAATTAACTTAACTGCGAGCGTAGAGTGGGTTAGAGAATCGCTTGATGATGTTATTGAATATATAAGATTAAATGGTATTTTTGCTGAGGAAAACAACTGGGTTTATGACATGAGAAAATATTTCTATATGGCGTTAGAGTATTATCCTACTGAAGAGTATGACAATAGACTTATAGATAGGAAATACAAAGATTACTTTACGGTGAATTCTATGTTCTTAGGAGGGACTATAGATTTTTGCACCTATTGTAATGAATATGTGCGGTGTATTATCAGTCAGAAAGATTCACTAATAATATCTTCAAATCCTCCTAGACCAATAGAGTACCTTGAGCGTGTAGAAAATTTGAAAACAGTAGGCGATAAGGATATATGCTATTGGGCTTTATGTATTATTGAAGTGTTCTCAGAAATATTGATAAATATGAATGGAAATAAAGATATTGAAGATGATTATAAAACCGATATACAAATTCAAACATTTGAGGATAAATTCTATAACGTTTGCCTGGTTTTACTTAGATTACACCAGTTAAAAGTGAGGGAATGCTAAGGATAGGACTATTTATTTTAATGAATAGAAGGCATACTTTACTTTATCCATATTGTTTTGTGGAAGTAATAGAAAGAAATAAAAATGATTTAAAATTATATTTTTCATTAATACTCTGGGCATTGTTTCCATCAGTGTATTATTTACTGCGGATGAAAATAGTAGCGGTGAATAATGTTGACATAAATATATTGGGTCAGATGGAATGGTTTGATTTGATAGACGAAACAATAACAACTGCACTTATTGTTCCATTGTATAGTATCTTAAAGCCTGATAAATCGGATGCCAATAAAACAGGATTCGCATTTAAAATTTCATTTCTAATCTATTTTATATTCACGATAGTAATTGCTAGTAAAATATCAACAATATCTGAATTTATGCAGGCAGAATATGCAACATCTTATTTATTTCCCCAAACATTTAGTATGCTGATTCAATTAATAAGCACATTCATGATACTCGTATTGACATTAAATAACGCTAGCAAAGAAATCAACACCTTAATTATTTCAAAACTAATATGCTTATCCACATTCGATTTTATTTTCATTAGGGGATTTAATAACATGGGAGCTGCCTATTCGGAGATTATTACAAATTCAATAATTGCGGCTGCAGCTTTTACATTAGTTCGCAAGCACAAATATATTTCGTTTAGGAACAGGAATAATAATTTTGTAAAAGAATGGATTGAGAGAGGTATCCCTGTAGGCGTACAAATTTTCTTAGATAATTTTATTTATGCAGTAATGATAGTAAGAATGGTCAATGTTGTGAATGAATCAGGCAACTATTGGGTTGCGACCAATTTTATATGGGGATGGTTGCTTGTGCCAGTACTTTGCTTCACGGAAATTATAAAGAAGAATGATTTGGATAAGCTCACATTTAGAAATGTTTGGAGATATGGTATATGCATTATTGTGATATGGCTAATTACTATGCCTTTTTGGAGGTTATTCATTAAAAACTGTATGTCGGTAGATGATAATCTAATATGGCCTATTATAATTATGAGCGTGCCATTTTATTTGACATATATAGTATCAGCTTTTATAGATGCATGGTTTATTTCAAAAGGTAAAACTAGGCTGACAATGTATATTTCGATATTTGTAAATTTAGTTTACTATGGAATTATATTCATCCTATTCAAGGCAAATGTGTTCCATACAGATATGAATTTTATTATTCTAATGTTTGGATTTGGTATGATGGTACACATGTTATTATCAATTTTATTCTATAGTGCTGAAAGAAGAAAGACTAGCGGGAATTAGGAGATAAGGAGCGATAGCACTATCAGTCTAGGATAGTTGCGAAAGTAAAACAACCAATTCCCTTTTTTTGTGGTATTATGTTGGCTCAGTTTTTTAATATGTTAATGTATTGGGTTTGTGATATAATTTTGCTACGATAATGACTTTGTTTTGTTGTTTTTACTTATTATAGAAAATGACATGAGGAAGAGAAATGGTTAAATCGGTCAACAAAAACTTAATCATAAATATTATATTTATTACGCTAATAGTTCTAGCATCTATTAGTAAAATTTTTGTTGGCATTGATCATGATGAAACGTATGTAGTGGTAACGGCTGCTAGGTTACTGCAAGGCGAACATTTGTTTAAGGAAATATGGGATATATATCAAACATGTATTCTGCCATCAGCAATTTTAATGAAACTATACAAGACAATATTTGGAAACCTGGATGGAGTCATCATATTTTTACGAATTATATCTACTATAGTTCAATTTGGTATTGCCTTTACGTTTTATCAAGTATTTAGCAACAAATATAAAAATGCAATTTTTGGAGCAATGATACTTGCTTTAATATCACCAAGATACATACAAAATTTCTGTCATGGATTTTTGGGATTTGGAGGGATCTTACTTTGCATATTGTTGATAGAAAAAATCACACTATCTCTGACTAGTCTAGATAAGATGAAAATCATAATAATATCTATATTATCAGGAGTAGCATTGAGCATAGGAGTCTTGAGCTATCCAACATTTATAATACTTATTATTCCAATTGGTATTTATTTGGTATTACAAGGAATGACGGAAGGAAAATTTCGTGTAGCACTTGTTACACTAGTTGTAACATGTTTATTTTGTGCATTATTGTTCTTGGTCTATGTATTAAAAAATGTATCTTTAGATGAAATGCTAAAAAATTTATTACAGAATGTAATTGCTGATGAATCACATAGTTCGGGAAATGCGATAACATCAGCAGTAAGGTCTATATTAAATACGCGTAAAGATCAGATTATAATGGGGATACTTATTGTTATATCTTCGGCAGGTATATGCTTTATACTAAATAAGATTAATTTAAAGATAAATATGTTTTATTCTATAATTCTTGTTTCATCACTAGCATTTATAATGCTTAATGTAACTAGAATTCGTCCATCAGGACCATTTGGTATGAATATAAGATGGCTATTGATTGCAATCTCATCTATGCCAATATACTATAGGCACAAGGAACAGAAAGACATTGTGTGGTTATTTGGTTTATCTGGGTGGCTGATGCTTTTTGCAGTATTAATGGCTACTAATTTAGGAATTGCAGAATCATCTTCATTTGCCTTAATAATTGTTCTAGGAGCAATTCTTTTGCTTAGCAATGATGATAAATTAAATATAGAAATTAAGAAAGTTGTTATGTATATTTTCATATTTTCTCTCATACTAACAAGAGGTTTTACTGTTAGAATTAATGGAACTTCACCGGCAAATATTTTGGAACCAAGAGAAAGAATAGAATTTGGAGTCTTGCAGGGAATATATGATTATCCCGATCAAGTAAAAAAGTTTAACGAAATTAATAGAGAACTGAATGAAAAAACAACAGATGAAGATATTGTCTTTATTATGTCAAATGAACCAGTATATAATTTATTTGGAAATTTTAAATTTACTTCACTATCCCCTATTCCTACTGTAGAATATTCCGAAAGGTGGGTGAGATATTATAGAGATAATAATTACTCATTCCCAACGAAGGTTTTTATCGATAAATCGCACAAGAGCGACTGGGACGATTTAAAAACGAACAATCTTCTAATTAAATATTTTCTGAATTATATGAAAGAAAACTCTTTTGATGAATCAGAGTATCTATATTCGTTTGAGATATCTAAGTAATCAATAGATAAATTATATTTTATGGTATAATTTAATTAATGGAAACTGAGTTGTTTATCTGGTTATTTATAGATGTGTTATAATTAACTCATTCGTGATATAAGAATGAAAACTTTGAGGAGTTTTAGAAATGAGAAAAGTGCTAATAACTGGGGCTGATGGTTTTATCGGCAGACATCTTGTGGATGAATATTTAAAGCGTGGCGATACATTTGTCATAGCAATAATGTCTCCGAGACATAGCGGGGGGTTATCATTAATAAAAGATAAAAACTTGTATGTTACGAAAATAGACTTGAACCAAGTTCTGTACCATGTTGATGAATTTCCTGACGATATTGATACCATGTTTCATTTTGCATGGAGAGGTGTAAAACCGGAACTAAGAAATAACTTAGAAGTTCAAATGAGCAATTTGCCTATGACAATTAATTGTATGAAACTTGCAATTCAAAAGCATATTAAAAAGATGGTCTTCCCTGGATCAACGAATGAATATATATTTTATGGTAAGCCATTAAATAAAGATGCTGTTCCATCGCCTTGTAATGCATATGGTGCAGCAAAAATTGCGCTAAGATATCTTTGCTATGATTATTCCACAAGAAACGATATAGAATTTATTTATTCTATCATTGCAGGAATTTATGCAGCTGATAGAAAAGATAGCAATGTTATATATTACACTATTGAAAAATTGTTAAAAGGAGAAAAGCCTTCTCTAAGTGAATGTCGGCAGCTTTGGGATTATGTGCATATTGATGATGTCGTTGATGCATTAATAGCAATAGGTGATAAAGGTAAAGATGGGGGGGTATACGGAATAGGTCATGGAGATAACTGGGAATTAAAAAATTATATAAATATTATACATGACATTATTAACCCTAATATACCAATTGGTTATGGGGAAGTGCCATACACATCAGATAAACTTCCAAGTTCATGCATAGACTTGACTGATATAGAACAAGATACTGGCTGGGTTCCTAAAATTGAATATAAAGATGGAATTAAAATGGTAATAGAAAAAGTAAAAGAGGATTTATTTAGTGAGACAAAATAGAGCTTGCATTATCGGATCGGGACTTGCTGGTGTTGTAATCGCAAATAGGTTAGCAAATGAATCTTATGATGTAACAATTTTAGAAAGAAGGCCTCATGTTGGTGGAAATGTGTATGACTATGTGGATGAACATGGGATCAACGTCCATAAATATGGTCCGCATATCTTTCACACAAATAACCAGGACGTATACGATTTTATAACAAAATTTGGCGGGTTTGATGATTTTGATTTAGTCTGCGGTTCGGTAATGGATGGCAAGTGTGTGAAAACAGCATTTGACTTTTCTTCTATAGATATATTCTTCCCAGAGGAAGCTAATGAAATTAAAGAACATATAAAGAAAGAATTTGGGGATGCCAAAAGTGCATCAATATTAGATTTGCTAAATTCTAGTGATGCTTTAATTAAAAAATATGCAGATTATCTTTATGAAAAAGATTATGCTCCATATACTGCAAAACAATGGGGCATTGATATTAATGAAATTGATAAACAAGTATTTAAAAGAGTTCCCATTCTGTTTAGTTATGGAAGTAAGTACTTTGACGACAAATATCAAATGCTGCCTATTAATGGTTATACTAGTATTATAAATAAAATTATAGATAACGAGAATATAAAAGTTAAACTAAACACAGATGCATTATCAATTTGTAAACTAACAGATAACGCCATTGATATTGATGGGTATGAGAATTTTGATGTAGTAGTTTATACTGGTGCCATTGATGAATTATTTAAATATCAATTTGGAAAGTTACCATACCGTTCTTTAAGATTTGAGTTTAAATATGAAAATATAGATAGTTACCAGGAAATGCCAGTAGTAGCTTATCCACAAGTGCCAGATTATACAAGAATAACAGAGTATAAAAAATTACCAAAACAAAATGTTAAAGGCACAACATACGCCGTTGAGTATCCAGTCAAGTATGATAAGGAAAATGGAAATGAGCCTTATTATCCAATACTGACAGACGATAGCAAGCATAGGTATGAACAGTATTTAGAATTATCAAAGCAATACAAGAATTTATATTTATGTGGTAGACTTGCAGAATTTAAATATTATAATATGGATCAGGTTATAGAAAGAGCTTTGAATGTAAGTGAAGAAATAATCAAAAGAGGTGCAAATGTCTAATAAATTATATATAGTAATGCCCACATATAATGAAGAGGCAAATATAAAAAATGTAGTAGAAGAGTGGTATCCAGTGCTTTCTCTAGCCGATGAAGATTCCAAACTTGTTATTGCTGATGGCGGCTCTAAAGATAATACAATTAAAATTTTAAAAGAACTTCAAAACATTTATCCAAATCTTGAAGTTATAGAAAAACCAGGGACAGATCATGGTACAAAAGTTATATTCTTATACAAATATGCCATAGAGCAAAAAGCAGATTATATTTTTCAAACTGATTCTGATGGACAAACAAAAGCGTCTGAATTTAATTTCTTTTGGGAGAATAGAAATAATTACGAAGCGATAATAGGGAACCGTGTTATAAGAGGAGATGGCTTTTTTAGGAAAATAGTAGAACGTGTATTGTGCATATTAATTCTTCTGTTTTTTGGAGTTAACATTCAGGACTCAAACGCACCATTCAGATTAATGAAAGCTGATTTGGTAAATAAATATATAAATAGGCTAGAACCAACTTTTAATCTGCCGAACACAATGATGACAACATATTTCGTTTATTATAAACATAAAGTGTATTTCAAGGAAATCACATTTCAACCCCGCCAAGGTGGTAAGAACTTTATGAATTTAAAAAGAATTATAAGGATAGGTTTAGAAACTATAGGAAATTTTGCAAAATATAAAAGTGAATTAAAAGCTTATGAAAATAAGAAAGACAAATGAAAATGATATAGATAGGGTGATGGAAATTTTTTCGCATGCAAGAAGGTTTATGGCTGAAAATGGAAATCCGAGGCAGTGGGGGCATAATAACTGGCCGCCGAGGGATGTCATTTGCAATGATATAAAATCTGGAAATAGTTATGTGTGCGTTAATGATAATAATGAAGTGATTGGAACTTTTTGTTATATTTATGGGAAAAATATAGAGCCAGCATATGACAAAATTTTTGAGGGTTCTTGGTCTAGTGATGAGCCATATGGAGTAGTACACAGAATTGCAAGTGATGGTTCTGAAAAAGGCATAGGAACATTTTGTATCAACTGGGCATTTGACCAGTGTGGGCATTTAAGAATAGATACGCACAGCGATAATAAGGTAATGCAGAACTTGCTTAAAAAACTTGGGTTTGATTACCGCGGAATCATATATGTTCCCGTTGATAATGATCCAAGACTAGCATACGAAAAGTTGGGAGAGTGTAGATAATAGCGACAGAATGTTGATGGCATAATATTTGACTACACCGAATAATTTAATGGATGGAAAGGTAATGGCAAGCCGTTTATAGGCATAGTGTAATTGACAGAAAAATATATAATTTCGTATTATCTATAGATCGTTTGAAAATAGAATTGATATCGTGAAGTATATTATTTTTTTGACAATGAGTGTTTGGTATATTATCCTATAGGAATGAAGAACAAAGTTTTTAAAATTGTAATTTTTATACTGGCTCCGCTGATTGTGGGGTTTGTATCGTCGGCGTTCATGAGGGATGTGATGTTTCAATTTGATATGGTGGCAAAGCCACCTCTTGCGCCGCCTGGATTTTTATTTCCTATTGTGTGGACGATTTTGTACATCATGATGGGTATATCAAGCTATTTGATATTTGAACACGATGATGGCGGGGATAGAAAGATTTCTTCAACCAAAGACAGATGTGTAAAATTATATGTTGTTCAACTTATTTTTAATTTCTTTTGGTCAATAATATTTTTTAGATTTTCTTTGTACTATGTGGCATTTGCCTGGCTTGTTATTTTGTGGGTGATGGTGCTTGCCTTAATTGTAGAATCGCATAAGCTAAATAAAATGGCAGCGTATCTTCTTATTCCATATTTGCTCTGGATGACATTTGCGGGATATTTAAATATTGGAATTGCTGTACTAAACTAAAAAATGAGGGTTTGTGTTTTTTCAGATCTGCATGGAAATATTCCTATGCTAAATAAAATGCTTGATGCTGAAAAAGATGCACAGCAGTTTATTTTTTGTGGGGATGCATTTGGATATACTGGATCTTATCATGAGGTTGTAAAGGAATTTTTGAAAATTTCAAATCTGCTTACCGTTCAGGGGAATAATGATAATTATCTAATAAGTTATCTTGCAAGAAGTATTTTACTAGATGAATTTGCAAAGGAAGATACGGAACTAAATTTCTTAAAAAATATGCCTGAATATTTGGAAACTACTATAGAGGATAAAAGATTTGGTATATTTCATGGCGGACCTTCTAATCATTTTGGGCAAAGGATATATGAGGATACGGCACTTGACGAAAAAATGATTTCAAAATATGATTATCTCTTACTTGGTCACACGCACGAAAGGCTTCTTAGAAAAGTTGGTAAGACGGTTATAATAAATCCAGGGAGTCTTGGTAGTCCAAGAGATGAAAGTGGCAATAGCTATTGCATTTTGGATCTAGAAACAGAAAAAGTTGATTTCAAAAAAGTTTAGTAAAATAAAAGAATGAGGTGGGAGATGGAGTATAAAAAATTTGGAAATACTATTATTGCAAGGCTTGATGTCGGCGATGAGGTGATGGAGTCGCTTAAAAAAATTGTTGAGAGTGAGAAGATAAAGCTTGCTCAGATTAATGG
Organism: uncultured Lachnospiraceae bacterium; assembly: GCA_946407765.1. GTDB lineage: Bacteria > Bacillota > Clostridia > Lachnospirales > Lachnospiraceae > UBA3633. The sequence goes on along the minus strand of CAMJPD010000002.1, from coordinate 26,081 downwards.
TCTTGGCGGAACTAATGATTTTACAATTGGTGTGCGCAATCATGAAACAAAAAAGTATGATCCTACAGATTATAAGGGCAGATATGAAATAGCAAATATCCATGGAAATGTTACTACTCTTAATGGCAGTCCTTATCTTCATGTGCACATTGGTTGCGGAAATGAAAAAGGAGAGTATAGGGGCGGGCACCTTATAAGATGTGTGATTGGTGCGACTGCCGAAATTTTTATAACAATATATGAAGGTACAATAGATAGAAAAGTTGATCCACAAACGGGCCTTAATATATTCAAATTTGATTAATATAAATATCTATATGGAAATTTATATTTTATAGATGTGCAATAGGTTATAAATAAAAAGCCGCAAGTAGCGGCTCTTTAATTTTATTTTGCTCCTGCACTATCTATTTTGCAGTCCATTATGAGGTAGTTGCAGTTTGGTTTTATTTTTATGATATCCTTACAAATCTGCTGAGCAAGATTTTTTTTATTTGAGATTGCTATGCAAGTTGGGCCTGCACCAGATAGGACAAAGGCTGCGCCGTGCTTTTCACATATATTTTTAAGTTTATCAAAGTCCCTAATTAATTTTTTTCTATATGGCTGGTGGATTTTGTCATGGGCCCCTAGCTTTACTAATTCCATATTTTCATTTTTTAAACCTTCTACCATATAGATACTGCGAGATATATTGAATATACTGTCAGCTCTATTATAATTTTTTGGTAAAACCTTTCTTGCTTTTTCTGTACTTAATCTATAATCTGGAATTATAACAGTGAAATTTAATTTGCTTCCTATATTAAATTTTTGTGTATGATATTTTTTATTATCTATTATACTTACACATAAACCACCATAAAGTGCTGGGGCAACATTATCTGGGTGACCTTCAATTTCAGCACAAATTTGAAATATTTCATCCTTCGATAATTTATTTCCATTTAACTTATTGGCCGCCATAGCTCCTGCAACAATGAGTGATGCGCTAGATCCAAGTCCGCGAGATATAGGAATGTTATCTACTATGTTTAGAGTAAAGTTAGAATCTTTTTTTAAAACCTTGCAAGTTTTTTTGTAAGCAATATAAAAAAGATTTTTCTTGTTTGCAAATTCTTTTGGTATATTTCCAAAATCTAATTTTTTAGATTTTTCTACTCTAAATTCATTATAGATATTAAGTGCAATGCCCATTGTATCAAAACCTGGTCCTAGATTTGCACTTGTTGCTGGAACTTTAATTTTAATCATAATAATCCTCTAATTAAATGATGAAATTTTATTATTTATATAATTATCAATTGAAGATGAATCTATCACATCAGTAAATCTTACAGGAAGAGTATTTAGGGCATTAATTCCTTTTGGTATATCTTCATTTGATAATTCATTTAATTTTTTTATTGCATCAAATGCATCCGCATCGCTATTTCCTGTTATATCCTTATATACATCACTAGCAAATTTATAGGCAGATGCAGTAGAAAGTACAATTGTTTTATTTTTTGCACCTGTTTCTTTTATAAATTTATTGAAGCAAGATACAGCAATGGCAGTATGAGTATCAATTAATTTTTTATCTTTTTCCCAGGTAGTTTTTATAGTAGAAGCGCATTCTTCTTCATCTGCAAAATATCCTATAAACGTTTCATTAATTTTTGAAAGAAGAGTACTTGGAATTTCAAAACTTCCGTTTTTGTTCAAGCTTTCCATAAGACTTTTTACTAAGATATCATCATAACCTGAATCTATAAATAAAAGTCTTTCTAAATTAGAAGAAACTAGTATGTCCATAGAAGGAGATGTTGTCTTAAATAATTCTCTTTTTGCATTATATTTTCCAGTTCTTAAAAAATCGGTTAGGACATTATTTTTATTAGATGCACATACAAGTTTATCAACAGGAAGCCCCATGAGTTTTGCAAAATATCCAGCAAGTATGTCTCCAAAGTTTCCTGTTGGAACTACAAAATTTACTTTATCACCGAGTTTTATCTCATTATTATTTACTAAATTAAAATAAGAAGAAAAATAATATGTCATCTGAGGAAGAAGCCTTCCTATATTAATAGAATTTGCACTAGATAGAAAAACTCCCGAATCTTTATTATGAGCCATTGCATACTTAACAGCTCTTTGGCAGTCATCAAAATTTCCTTTTATTCCTACTACATCAACATTTGCCCCTATGGATGTCTGCATTTGTAATTTTTGAATTTTTGAAACGCCTTCTGTTGGATAAAAAACTGATATAAAAGTATTTTCTACATCTGCAAAACCAGATAGTGCAGCCTTTCCTGTATCACCACTTGTTGCAACTAAAATATAAATTGGCTTGTTTAATTTTTGCTTTTTATAAGATGTAGTCATAAAGTGTGGGAGTATAGTAAGTGCAATATCTTTAAATGCACAAGTTGGTCCTTTATATAATTGTATCTCATGAAAAGAAGAATTTTTAAAATTTACTGTAGGACATATTTCACTAGATTCAAAGTTTTTTGTATTATATGCCTTGTCAACGCAAAGAACAATTTCTTCTTTAGAAAAATTTTCATCTCCCATAGTAGACCCAGCAAAATAAAATTCAAAAAGATATTTTGCAATTTCGTTAAAAGAAAACTTATTAATTTTTTCTAGATCTACTTTTTCAAAATGACTTGGCGTATATAGTCCGCCATCACTAGCAAGGCCTTTCGTTATAGCCTTTGAAATGCTTGCCACTTCATTTTTATTTCTTGAACTAATATATTTCATAAATCACCTTTATTTGCTTATTATACTATATTAACAATTAAATATAAATGAGTAATATTTAATAAATGTGATATAATTTTAAAACATAAAAGGAGCAGTTATGAACATAGCAATTTTAGGTTTTGGTGTAGTAGCAAGAGGAACTTGTGAAATATTAAAAAATAGAAAAGAAAAGGATATAAATGTTGCTAAGGTTTTAAGAAGAAACATGGGCAGCACAAAGCAAGTTGCAAATGATGCTAAATTTTTAAAACCTATTTCTAAAACTGCACCATCTAAAATATTTACATGTGATATAAAAGATATAATCAAAACAAAATCTATAGATACAGTAGTAGAATGTATAGGCGGTGATGATATTCCTTATTCATTCTGCGAAGCAGCAATGAAGGCTAAAAAGAATGTAGTAACATCCAATAAAAAAATGCTTGCAAAATATTATAAAAAACTCATCACTCTTGCAAAAACAAAAAAGGTCTTGCTTCTTTTTGAAGCAAGTGTATGTGGCGGCATTCCATTTATAAATACTCTATCCAATATGTCAAATGTTTCAGGTATTAATTCAATAAATGGAATAATGAATGGAACATCAAATTATATTTTATATAAAATGTTTGAAGAAGATTTATCATTTGAAGAAGCTCTCAAAGGTGCACAGGAGCTAGGATATGCAGAAGCTGATCCAAGTGATGATATTGATGGAATTGATACAAAAAATAAAATATTAATTTCATCTAACCTTGCATTTAAAACAGTAAATAATCTAAAAGATGTTCATGCATTTGGAATAAGAAATATTGATATTTCCGACATTTCATTTTGTAAAAAACATAAGTTAGTATGTAAATTAATTGCATCTGCATCACTTGTAGGAAATAAGAAGAGTCAAATTTTAATTGATGTCTTCCCTACATTCCTAAGTAACAAAGATTCTTTTGCAAATATTAGTTTAAACAATAATATGGTTCGCATAAATTCGTTTGGTCTAGGAAGCATAGACCTTGTAGGTGCAGGTGCTGGTTCTCTTCCTACAGGGACTGCAGTTGTATCTGACTTACTATTACTAAATGATGGTAAAGAATACAAGGCAGAAATTTCTAAGAATATAAAAATTAATAATGAACAAAACATCTGTGATATATATTTTAGAAATGACTCAAGTATAGAAAAAGATGAACTTATAAATTTTATAGAAAGTCTAACTAAAAATGATATTACAGTATCTAATTTTAATCTAAAAGATGATGATATAGAAAGATTAAAATTAGAAAGAGAAAATGGAAAAGACATAGTGGTGTATACAACATCTAATACTAATACATATTTAATATTTGGCTTAAATGTAATACAAATAGATAAACTCTCTAAAAAATTTAATAAGGCGTTTATTGCTAAAATTTAATAGGCAAAGTAGTAAAACTTATGATAAAATTTTAAATTAAGTATTAGCGGAGATAAATATATGATAAAAGTTTCAAAATTTGGTGGAAGTTCACTTGCAAATGCTAAGCAATTCGAAAAAGTAAAAGACATAGTATCATCAGATCCATCAAGAAAATTTATAGTAAACAGTGCATGTGGAAGAGATCAAGGGCATAAACATAAAGTAACAGATCTTTTATATTTAAGTTATGCTCACATAAAATATGGTGTTCCTTATGATATTGTATTTGAAAATATAGAAAATGTCTACGAAAAAATTAAAAACGATCTAGGTCTTAAGTTAGATTTAAAAAAAGAATTTGACGCAATTAAGAAGAATATGGAAGATGGCAAGGGTGAAGATTATCTTGTATCAAGAGGAGAGTATCTTGCAGGATTATTGCTTTCTGAATATCTTGGAGCACAATTTATAGATGCAGAAAATATTATAAAATTTGATTATGAAGGAAATGTAGATTTTGATAAAACAAAAGAAGCATTTGATAAAGTTTATAGTAAAGAAAAAATTACAGTCATTCCAGGATTCTACGGCCAGATGCCTAATGGCAACATCAAAGTTATGTCACGTGGTGGTTCTGATGTAACAGGTTCTATAATTGCTCGCCTTGTTAATGCAGATGAATATGAAAACTGGACTGATGTATCAGGACTTCTTGTAGCTGATCCAAAAATAATTGATAACCCACAATCTATAGAACAAATTTCTTATTCAGAATTAAGAGCTTTAAGTTATATGGGGGCAAATGTTCTCCATGAAGAGACAGTGTATCCAATAAAAGATCAAAAAATTCCAATCCATATAATGAATACCAATGATAAAACTGCTAAAGGCACAATGATTGTTAGTGATGACACAGCTAAAGATTCAACAAGAGAACTTACAGGAATATCAGGCAAGAAAGGATTTACAATATTCAATATTAAGAAGACGCACTGGGCAACAGATTCTACATATTTAAGAAAAGTTCTCAAAGTCTTTCAAAATTACAAAATAACAATAGAAAATATGGCAATAAGCCTTGATGACATAAACGTTGTTGTATATGCTAGTAACGTAGAAAAAGATTTTTTCAACATAATGAATGAATTGAAAGATACAGATCTTGAAGACATCAATGTAGTAAATGATATTGCATATGTAATGCTGGTTGGTAAAAATATGAAATCAAAAAGAGGTCTCCTTGGTAGAGTAGGCACGGCACTTGGAAAAGATGATATAAGTGTTAGAACAGTAAATCAGGGCGCAGATGAACTTTCTATATTAATAGGTATAGAAAATAAAGATTTCGAAAAGGCAATTAAAGTTTTGTATAAAGAATTTTTCAAATAAGATTTATAAATACTAAATAATTTAATATAAGGTGAAAATATGAATGTAGGAATATTAGGTGCAACAGGTGCAGTAGGCATGCAAATGCTAGAATGTCTCAAAGAAAGAAATATAAATATAAATAATTTAAAACTCCTCGCAAGTAAAAATAGTGCAGGACAAGTAATAAATTTTAAAGGTAATGATATTATTATAGAAGAAACTAGTGAAAATTCTTTTACCGGTCTTGATGTAGTCCTTGGCGCTGTAGAAAATGAATTTGCAAAAGAATTTGCACCAGCAATTAAAAAAGCAGGAGCAGTATTTATTGACAACAGTAGTGCATTTAGAATGGATACTAATGTGCCCCTAGTTGTTCCAGAAATCAATAAAGAAGATATAAAAAATCATAATGGAATTATTGCAAATCCAAATTGTTCTACAATAATTACATGCATGGCAGTTTATGGAATACATAAGGTAGCTAGGATTAAAACTATGATTGCATCAACATACCAAGCAGTATCAGGTGCTGGTGTGTATGGAATAAAATCTCTAGAAGATGAATTAGCTGCCATAGTAAATAAGAGACCTATGCCAGAAAAAAATGTCTTCCCATATCAGATAGCTTATAACTGCATTCCATCTATAGGAAGTCCTTCAAGTGATAATTACACGACAGAAGAATTAAAACTTCAAAATGAAGGTCGTAAAATTATGCACAACCCTAATATGAATGTTACTTGCACATGTATAAGAGTTCCAGTGCTTAGATCACATTCAATTAGCGTTTCACTAGGTCTTGAAAAAAATATTAGTATAGAAGAGGCAAAGGCTGCAGTTGTCAGAATGCCTAATGTTATATTAGAAGATGATCTAAATAATAAAATTTATCCTATGCCAATTAATACAACAAATAAGGATATAGTAAGTGTAGGACGTATAAGAAAAGATTATGTTCTTGAAAATGGAATAGCACTTTGGTGTTCAGGAGATCAAATAAGAAAAGGTGCAGCAACTAATGCTGTTCAAATATTAGAGAATCTATAATGAAATTAAAAGCAAGGGAGATTACAAAATCTGCTGTAGGGGCAGCTATTATGTGTATCATATCGCCTATAGCAATACACATAGGACCTATTCCGATTACATTTTCACTCCTTGTTTTATTTTCAATATCCCTATACTTTTCATACGTTGATTGCGCAATTATATTTTCACTTTATATACTTCTTGGACTCATAGGTCTTCCTGTATTTAGTGGTTATCAGGGAGGGGCAAATGTGCTTTTTGGAATGACTGGAGGATTTATCTGGTCTTATGTAATTTCAAGTATTGTAGTCTCATATTTTTCTAAAAAATATAATAATATTATATATAAATTTATTATATGTCTAATTGGGCTTATAATAACTTATGCACTAGGAACTATGCAGTATTGTATTTTTGCAAAAAATAATTTTTTATCAGGCATCATGGTGTGTGTCCTTCCTTTTGTAATAATAGATTTGATCAAAATTGTGATATCAATATTTATATATAAAAATCTCTTGATTAGGTATAATATTTAACATGAAAAAGCAAATGAATAAAAAACTAAACAAAGCACTAATTATCTTAATATATATTTTATTTATATTAAATTTATGTTCTTGTAATGCAAATCAAGATATAACATCTGATGTAGAAAAAGAGAGCACTACGAAGGCAATGTTAGATTTTAATTCACCAAGTTTACAAGAAGAATTAAATTTAAAAGTTACAGATGATGAGAGTGAGGAAGAAGAAGAAACTATAGAAGATGAAACAGAGGCAGTAATAATAAATTATCTTAATATGCCGATAATTCGCGGAAAGGAAGATATGTACTTTCTTGATATGGAAAAAGCATTCCTTCCAGGAGAGACATTGTATGAAGATTTTTATAAAGAATATATATTAGAGCTATTAAGACAGATGGCTGAAAAATTTTGCAATAGTAAAAAAGAAAGTGACATTGTTCTCTTTATTGCACCTAATAAAACTAGTTGTTATAGAGACATGCTTGGGAAAAAACATTATGATTTAAAAAATGAAGGACTTCCATCTAAGATAAGTGATTTTATAGATTATATAAGATCAAATTCCGATATTAAAGTAGTATACCCTATTGATGAATTAACGAAAGCAAGAAAGGATGGACAAGTGTATTATAGATTAGACTCTCACTGGACAGATTTTGGAGCGCATGTGGGAGCAGCAAGTTTGATTGAGGCACTTGGAGGCAAAGTTTGGGATTATAAGGAAAGAGGCGTGTACGAAAACGTATTATATAATAGTGAAGCCGATTGTATACCCAATCCAAGGCCTGAAAACTTTAACATAGAAGATAAAATTTGTGGTATACTAGGACTTACTAATAGAGCCAAAGACAATGGTTTTGTAGCACGTAAATTTGAAACTCAAGTTTATGGGGAAAAAGTTATTGATGGTTATTCTCTAGACCCTAAAGATGATAGAAGACTTATTATGATGGATGACTCTATGGGATACGGAATGATTAGAACAATATTCCCTTATTTCAGAGATGTAACTTTCTTACAATATAATTCGGTACCAAATGCTGATCCAAAATATTTGACTGGTGCAGACATATTTGTTGTGGAAATCGTTGAAAGAAATATCATCCAATTAATGAACAACTTAATAGAACTTCTTAATAAAGATATGACAAATCATAAAAATAATTTGGGCCAAATAAGCACCACAAGTTCTGCAATTAAAGTTGGTCCTGTAAGTGAAGTTGGTCCTACAAGTGAAGTAGATCCTACAAGTGAAGCTGGTCTTGCAAGTAAACTAGGTCCTGCAGGTGAACTAGGTCTTTTAGATGACAATGGTAGATTAAAACCAAATATGATAAATACTATTCATTAATATAGTTTGGAGGAATAAATGGCTAAGGAAACAAAAAAGAATGGCTATGATGCATCTTCGATAACAGTCTTAGAAGGTCTTGAACCAGTTAGAAAAAGACCTGGTATGTATATAGGTGGTGTAGGACAAAAAGGTCTTAACCATTTAATTTATGAAATAGTTGATAATGCAGTAGATGAGCATCTTGCTGGTTACTGCAAAAATATTATAGTTACTTTAGAAAGCGACGGCTCATGCACAGTAAGTGATGATGGCCGTGGTATTCCAGTTGATCTTCACGAGAAAGGAATTTCTGCAGAAAGAATAGTTCTTACAACTCTCCATGCAGGAGGCAAATTTGATAATACTAATTATAAAACAAGCGGCGGTCTTCACGGAGTAGGAAGCAGTGTTGTTAATGCATTGTCAAGCAGTATGACTGTATTAATAAATAGAGATGGCAAAGTTTACAAGGATGAGTTTAAGAGAGGAATTCCAGTTCAAAAGCTTGTAAAAGGAATGCTACCTGTTGTTGGAAAAAGCGAGATGACAGGAACTCAAATAAATTTCATGCCTGATGATCAGATTTTTGAGAAGACAAAATTTAGAGCAGACTGGGTAAAGGCAAGACTTCATGAAACAGCGTATCTTAATCCAGAACTGACACTTTATTTTATAGATAAGACAGTAAATCCAGAAGAAAAAATATGCTACCACGAAACAGATGGTCTTATTGCTTATATGAGAGATTTAAATAAATCTCAAACTACACTTACTCCAGAAGTATATTTTAAGGGCAAAGATGGAACAACAGAAGTAGAAGTGTGTTTTCAATTTTGTGATGGTTTTGATGAAAATATCATAGGCTTTTGTAATAATATAGCAACACAAGAAGGCGGAACACATATCGTTGGCTTTAAAACAAAATTTACCCAGCTTGTTAATTCTTATGCAAGACAACTTGGTCTTCTTAAGGAAAAAGATGATAATTTCACTGGTGCAGATACAAGATGTGGCATGAGTGCTATTATTGCTATAAAGCACACAAGCCCAATCTTTGAAGGACAGACCAAGACAAAACTTGGTAGTACTGATGCAACTAAGTCTGTTGCAGCAGTAACAGGTGAAGAACTAGAAAGATATTTTGATAGAAATGTAGAAGTCGTTAAGACTATTATAGGATGTGCTGCTAAGTCTGCAAAAATAAGAGCAGCAACAGAAAAAGAAAAAACAAATCTGCTTACAAAATCTAAATTCTCTTTCGATTCTAATGGAAAACTTGCTAATTGTATATCTAAAAAGCCAGAAGAATCTGAAATATTTATAGTAGAGGGTGATTCAGCTGGTGGTAGTGCTAAAACAAGTCGTAATAGAAATACACAGGCAATACTTCCACTTAGAGGAAAGATATTGAATGTAGAAAAAGCACCAATTAACAAAGTTCTTGCAGATAGTGAAATAAAAACTATGATTAATGCATTTGGATGTGGCTTTTCTGAAGGATACGGCAATGATTTTAATATAGAAAAACTTCGCTATGACAAAATAATTCTTATGACAGATGCCGATGTTGATGGCTCGCATATAGATACATTGCTTCTTACATTCTTCTACAAGTTCATGCCAGAACTTATCATGGCAGGTAAGATATATGTTTCTATGCCACCACTTTATCTTGCAACAACTAAGGGAAAGAATAAAGAAAAAAAATATTTATACAATGATGATGCACTAGCAGAATATAAAAAGAAGAATAAAGAAGGAACTTACGAGATAAAAAGATTTAAGGGTCTTGGAGAGATGGATCCTAAAGAACTTTGGGAAACTACACTTAATCCAGAAAATAGAGTTCTAAAAAGAGTAGAAATAGAAGATGCAAGAGCAGCTCTAAAAGTTACAGAAATGCTTATGGGAAGCGAAGTTGCACCAAGAAGAGAATTTATTCACAAGCATGCTCTTGAAGCACAGATTGATTCATAAATTATAATAATAAATATCATAAGGAAGAAAATATGAAAAAGAATTTTAAAAATTTATTTGCATTAATAGTACTAGTTCTTATCGTTTTAAGTTTATGTTCTTGTAGCATATTCTTATCTCCAAAACAAGTTGTAGATTCTTCAAGAGAAAGCATCCCTCATGTAACAGAAATAACTAAGGGACAAAGTGAAATAGTTACTCAAAGTTTAGAAGATAAAATCGCAAGTACTGAAACTACAGTTCCTGAAACTCCTGCTCTTGAAACTATAGTAGAAACACAAATTACTGAGCAAGAACCTGCAGTAAGTGAAACTTCAGTAAGTGACTTCATATTAAAAGCTAAGGCTCGTCCAAATGATAATGTTGATACAGATTATGACAAAGAAGTACTTATAAATTACGTTAGAAAGAATATTTATGAACCTAAACTTGCAGAAGGAAATCTAACAGGAAACTATTTTATTGTAATAATTTCTGATTCCAATGATGCAGTTTATGATGAGATATTATTTAGAGATGGTCATATAGATGAAAAAGGCCCATATAGACTCTATGCTTCTCCTAAAATGGCCAATGAAACAAATATATCTAAGAATTTTCATTACACAACAAGAGATATATCAATGACAGAAAATTATATGATTCAGCATAAGTACACAAGGGATTCTGATTTCAAATCAGTTACTATAGATTTAGAATATCTTGCTACAAAACCTGATCCGCTTGTAGTCATACTTCCAGAAATGTTTAAATAATTGTGATCAAGAAATATATAAAAGAAAAACATGAAAAATTGTACGATGGGCAGATAATTACTTTCTACAAAGATACTATGAATATAGATGGAAAGAAAGTAGTATGGGATATGATACATCACTCTGGTGCATCTGCAATACTCGCTATCAAAGATAATGGCAATATTATATTCGAAAAGCAATATAGAGGCCCATATGAAAAATATTTGATTGAAATACCTGCAGGGAAAAAAGAAGAAGGTGAAGAGTTTGAAACTTGTGCAAGAAGAGAACTTGAAGAAGAAACAGGTTTTATCGCAACAGATATAAAAGAAGTTCTTACTATCTATCCAACAGTAGCAATAAGTGATGAAATAATAAAAATCTACCTAGCTATAAATCTAAAGCAAGGAAAAGTAAATCTTGATGAGGATGAATCTGTAGAAATATTTGAACTTAGCATAGATGAGGCAGTCGAAAAAGTAAATAATGCAGAAATAGTTGATGGCAAGACAGTTGCAGCGATACTATGGTATGCAAATTATCTAAATTCTAATAAATAAATATGGTAAGAGTTGGCATAGACATAGGTGGCTCTAGTATAAAAATTGGAGTCATAGAAGATACAAATGGTGAAGTATTATCTAAAGAAGCCATTCCTTTTATATATGGAAATATAAAAGAAAATTGTTCTAATATAAAATCATCTATAGATAAATTGCTTTCAGCTAATAATTTAACTTTAAAAGATGTATATGTTATAGGACTAGGCGTTCCTGGTGTCTTAGATAAGAATAAAGAAATAATTCATAATGCATATAATCTTGGATTTAATAATATTAATATCAAAAAAGAATTTGAAAATATATTTCCTAATACTAAAATAAGTATAGTAAATGATGCAGATGCAGCAGCAATATGTGAGTATTATTTTGGTATATTTAAGGGTAAGAGCTCAGCTGTTTTGCTTACTATAGGAACAGGTCTAGGTGCAGGAGTAATTCTTTCTAATAAATTATTTTGTGGAAGTAAAAATAATGGAATAGAGATAGGCCATATGAAGATAGATGCTAAAGGTGATATAAGATGTACTTGTGGTAGCTTAGGATGTGCTGAAATTTATACAAGTGCCAAGTCTTTAGATGACAAAATGAAAAATTTATATAAACAAACAGGAGATAAGATAATTTTAGATACAGCAGGTGGTGAGATGGAAAATATTAATGCCAAAACTGCTATGGACCTTGCCAGTAAAAATTATGAACCTGCAGTTAAGATGGTAGATGAGTGGATTAATTACTTATCTAGTGCAATTGTAAATATATGTTTATTTTATGATCCAGAAGTTATAGGTCTTGGAGGAGGAATCGTTGCATCTAAAGATTATTTTCTTCCAAAACTTATAGAAAAAGTAAAATCACAATTAATTATAAAAGATGAATACGAAATAAAAATAGCAAAGTATGGAAATGATGCAGGATTTATTGGTGCTGCATTTGCTTGTGATATGTAAAGTTGGAGAATATATGGATAGAGAAATTGAAAGAAAGTGGAATCTAAGTAATATTGATAGTGCAACTTTAAAATCTATAATCAAAAATAAAAAATACAAAACGATAGAACAAGGATATATAAATTTTCATCCTGCAATAAGAGTTAGAAAAGAAATATTTAATAATAAAACCTCATACATATTAACAATAAAAACTAATATTAAAGGCAATCTAGTAAGATACGAAAAAAATATAATCATAGATTCTAAAACTTACAATAAACTTATAAAAAAGAGAGATGGAATAGTTTTATCTAAGTTAAGATATATAATTCCATATAAGAATCTGATAATAGAACTAGATGTATTTAAAAAAGAAAGGAAAGGGCTCATAATTGCTGAAGTAGAATTTAAAAATGAAAAGGCAGCAAGGAATTTCACAAAGCCAAATTGGTTTAGTATAGGAACAGAAGTGACAAGAAATAAAAAGTGGACTAACGCATTTTTATGCCAGAATAAGAAAATTAAATTTTAAATATTTTAGTATTAGTATTATAAATAATACTTATATTCACTAAAAAATCTTTTATGATATTATACATTCATGATTAAAATTCTAAGCGAACAAGTTGTTAATAAGATAGCAGCGGGCGAAGTAATCGAACGCCCTTATTCGATTATAAAAGAACTTGTTGAAAATTCTATAGATGCATGGAGCACTAAGATTTCTATAGAAATTGTCGGTGGTCCATTGAATTATATGAAAGTTTCAGATAATGGAGCAGGATTCGAAAAATCCGATATAGAAATTGCCTTTCTGCGTCATGCTACGTCCAAAATTCAAAGTGATGAAGATCTAACTAGTATAGATACTTTAGGTTTTAGAGGTGAAGCTCTTGCATCTATAGCAGCGGTTTCTAAATTAACTCTTATGACTAAAACAAAAGATGCAGATAAAGGATATAGATATGAGATAGAATATGGTATTAGAAAATCTGAACCTATAGAAGCGCCTTGTAGCAATGGGACGACATTTGTAATAGAAAATTTATTTGCCAATGTGCCTGTAAGGAAGAACTTTTTAAACAGTGATAATACAGAAATTTCAAAAATATGCGACATAGTAGAAAAGATTGCTCTATCACATCCAAATATATCATTTAGAGTTCTTGTGGATAAGAAAGAAAGGCTTACAACAAGTGGCAACGGAAAAGTTGATGAAATAATTTATGAAATATATGGAAAAGATGTATATAAAAATATTATAGAAACAAAAGAAGATGAAAATAAAACAGAAAAAAAGTATGACAAAATTGTTAAGGTAAGAGGTTATATAGGCTCTCCAGCTCTTGCAAGAAATAATAGAAGTGATGAGATTTGTTTTGTAAATGGAAGATATGTTAAGTCAGATGTAATTTCTCTTGCAGTAGAAGAAGGATATAAGAATTTTCTTATGCAGCATAAATTTCCTTTCTTTGTATTATTCATATTAGTAGATAAAAAGGGAGTAGATGTTAATGTTCATCCTAAGAAAGAAGAAATAAGATTTTCTAATGAAAAATTAATTTATGAGTCAGTAAAGAATGCTGTGTATGGGACACTATCTGGTGGAACACATGTAAGGCAGTTTGATATTTCATCTCTTGGTAGTGTTAATGAGATAAAAAAGTCTCAGCCACTAAATATAAAACAATTTCCATTTACAAAAGAAGAACTTGAAGAAAAAATAGATGAAGAGTTATCTAAGAGAGAAAATTCATGGGAAGCCAAAGGCTCAGAAAATATATTATATGATAATAAGACAGAATATTTATCAAAGTCAGGATTAGTATTCCCTAAATCTAATGTGTTAAAAAATCCAGGGGCTACAGTCCTCGATACATATAAAGAAATTTCATATGATAAGAATGAAAATGAATTAAAATCAGGATATAGAATTATAGGGCAAGTTTTTAATACATATATATTGTGTGAGACAAAATCAAGTTTATATATTATAGACCAACACGCAGCTCATGAAAAAGTTAATTATGAAAGGTTTATGAAACAAATAAAAAATCAGAAGATAGAAACGATGAACCTTGTAAATAGCATAATACTTACTCTAACCAATATACAGATGGATACATTCAGAAAATATAAAAAATATTTTACAGATCTTGGATTTGATATAGAGGAGTTTGGAGATAGAGAGATTAAAATTAATTCTGTTCCTGTTGTTACTGGAGCGTTAGAAAATAAAGAAGTATTTATTGAAATATTAGATGATCTAACACAGATGCCTAATTTCAAAGACCCTAATATCGTATTAGATAAGATTGCATCTATTTCATGCAAGTCAGCGATCAAGGGACATGATAAATTATCTATATCAGAACAAGAATATTTAATAGATGAACTTCTTACATTAGATAATCCATATAATTGTCCTCATGGTAGGCCAACTATAATTACAATGTCTAAATATGAAATGGAGAAAAAATTTAAACGTATAGTTTAATGAATAATAAAAAAGGAAAATTAATAATAATTGCAGGCCCTACAGCAGTAGGTAAGTCAAAATTTGCAATAGAACTTGCAAAAAGAGTTAATGGCGAAATTATATGTGCAGATAGCACAACTGTATATAAAGGTCTTGATATAGGAAGCGCCAAAGTAAGTAAAGATGAAATGCGGGGCATAAAACATTATCTTATTGATGTAGCAAATATAGATGAAAATTATGACATAACCAGATTCCAAAAGGATGCAACATTTGCCATAAATGAAATTCATTCTAAAGGAAAAATTCCTATTCTAGTAGGCGGCTCAGGGTTTTATATACAGGCAGTTTTATATGGTATTGATTTTTGTACAGAAGATGAAGCAGAAAGAAAAAAAGTACGAAATGAATTAATGAAAATAATTGAAATAAATGGAAAAGAAAAAGGAAGCAAGATTTTATTTGATGAATTATATAAAGTAGATAAAAAAAGCTGTGAGCTAATTGATAAAAATAATATAAAAAGAGTTATGAGGGCACTAGAATTTTATAAGCTCCATAAAAGTCCTATAAGTAAACATAATGAAGTAGAGGGACAGAAAGAGGCAAAATATGATTATTTATTCTATTGTTTGAGACTTAATCGGGACAAGTTGTATGATAATATAAATAAAAGAGTTGATAAGATGATAGCAGATGGTCTAGTAGATGAAATAAGAAGTCTCATAAAAGCTGGTGCAAGTAAAAATCAAGATGCGATGCAGTCTATTGGATATAAAGAACTTTTCGATTATGCTTTACAAGGGTCAGATGATAAGAATGAATTAGATAAGTGTGTAGACTTAATAAAACAACATAGTAGAAATTATGCAAAAAGACAACTAACATGGTTTAAGAATAAAACAGATGCAAGATGGATAGACATGGATGAATACTTAGATGATTTGGCAAAATTGTAATAAATATAGGAGTTATTGTGGCTAAGAAATCTCAAACAACATTTTTTTGTAAAGAGTGTGGATATGAATCAAGTAAGTGGCTAGGACAGTGTCCTGAGTGTAAAACTTGGAATTCTTTTGTTGAAGAAAAGATAATAGATTCTTCTAGTGTTCTTAAATCTGTATCAAGAGGTGAGAAACTAAAACCTATGTCACTATCTGAAGTTAAGCTTGATAAGGAAGAAAAAATTAAAACAGGTTTTTCTGAACTTGATAATGCACTAGGTGGTGGAATAGTAAAGGGATCTCTTGTTCTTATTGGTGGAGCACCAGGAATAGGTAAGTCTACTTTATTATTGCAAGTATGTAGTAATGTGGAAAAGAATAATAAAAAAGTAATATATGTTTCTGCAGAAGAGAGTTTAAAACAGATTAAGTTAAGAGCAGATAGGGTTTGTAAATTTACAGACAATATGAAATTTCTTAATGAAAGTAATGTTTCTAATATATATGAAACTATGATAGAAGAAAAGCCAGACTTGCTAATTGTTGATTCTATACAAACTATGAAAGCTGTAGGTAATGAAGGTATGCCAGGTTCAGTTTCTCAAGTTAAAGAATCAAGTGAAGTTTTATTTAGACTTGCCAAGGAAAATGGAATCGCGATAATAATTGTTGGCCATATAACTAAGGAAGGAACTGTTGCAGGTCCTAAGATTCTAGAACATATGGTTGATACAGTTTTATATTTTGAAGATGATTGGACCAAGAATTTTAGATTAGTAAGATGTAAGAAGAATCGTTTTGGTTCAGTAAATGAAATTGCAGTATTTGAAATGGGTAATAATGGACTTACACAAGTAGAAAATGCATCTGAAATTTTTCTTGCAGGAAGACCAAGTGGAGCATCTGGTTGCGTAGTAACTTGCATAGTAGAAGGTAGACGTCCTATGCTTATGGAAATACAAAGTCTTGTATGTAAATCAAATTATGGCATGGCAAGAAGAACTGTAAACGGAGTAGATCATAATAGACTTTCAGTACTCATAGCTATAATAGAAAAAAGACTTAATATAGATTTATCTGGAATGGATGTTCTTGTTAGTATAACAGGTGGAATCAGATCTAATGAGCCATCAATAGATCTTGCAGTTATTGTTGCAATTATTTCTTCATATAAGAATATTCCTACAGAGCCAGATGCGATTTACTGTGGTGAAGTAGGTCTTTCAGGTGAAGTAAGAAGCATATCAAATGCTGATATAAGAATCATGGAAGCTAAAAAATTAGGATATAAAAAAATATTCCTTCCTAAAGCCAATGTAGAAAAAATGGATAAGAGTCTACTAGATGGAATAGAAGTAAAGGCAGTATCTACTATACTTAATTAAATATGAATTCAAAGCCATTTGCATTAAAAAAGTTAACAGAGGTGTTTCCGCTAGAATATTCACCAGGTGCATATCCTGATGAAATTATTGATGTTCTTCCATATATTTTTGTATCAGATGTAAGCACTAATTCTACATATACTAAAATGAGCATAGTGCTAGTTTGTAATCAAATAATAAAGAGAAATGTTAAGATTTTCATAGAAGAAAGAATAAAAGAGGATGTATTTGGCGGTAAGAAGATAGAAATAAAATTATATGAAAGATATAGGTTTGAGAATAAAACGATACCTGAAATAAAAGAAATATGGGAAGACTATAGGGATGAATTAGTTGATGAAACCAAAAAGAATTATCTAATATTACACCTTATGCTTTTTGTAGATTGTAAATCATTTGAAATATCAGCGATAGATGACAGCAACCCACAAGAAGGTGTTAAGATTGATATAAAAGTTATAGGGCGCGATACTTATGATGAACATAAAAAAACCCTAGAAAACTATATATATGAGATATTTGTTAAGAGATTCAATTTAAAACAAGCCATTATTAATATAGATTTAATTAAAAATAATTAATATTTTGCTATATGATATAAAGGAGTCGTTATGAGAATATTACTTGCAGAAGATGAAAAGCATCTTAATGAGAATATTAAAAAAATACTCAAAAAGAATAGCTATGTAGTAGATTCTTTTTATGATGGCGAAGCTGCACTTGATGCAGTATATATGGCAGATTATGACCTATGCATATTAGATATCAATATGCCTAAGAAAGATGGACTTGAAGTTTTGACAGCAATGAGGGCAGATAAGAAAAACACTCCAGTATTATTACTTACTGCATATGATAGTGTAGAAGATAGAGTAAAGGGATTAGATAGTGGAGCTAACGACTACTTATGTAAGCCATTTGCATTCGAGGAATTACTTGCAAGAATTAGAGCTCTTACCAGAAAAGATCAGACAGCTGGAATGAATACATATACGTTTGAAGATTTAACTCTCAACAAGGACACAATGGTTGCAAAAAGAGAAAATGTAGAAGTAAATCTATCAACTAAAGAATTAATGGTCTTAGAACTTTTCATGTTGAACCCTGGAGTTGTTCTATCTCGTGAGAAGATAGAAAATCATATAGGAAATTTTGATTATGATATTGCATCCAATGTAGTAGACGTATATATAAGATATTTAAGAAAGAAAATAGATGATCCATTCAAAGTAAAATACATTCATACAATTCGTGGCTCAGGATATGTTCTTAAGAAATAATATTCAATGAAAGAAAGAATAAGTATACAAAAAAAGATCATAGACTTGGAAGTTGGCATAGTAACACTTTTTTTACTTATTCTTTTTTTATCTCTAACTTTCGTTTCTTCATTAACACTTGTAAATATCGAAAAGAAAAATCTAAAGAGTGGTGTAGAAAGAGCTAAGAAGTATCTAAGTGTAGATAATGGTTCGTTAATTGTTGATAAGAATTTAAAAGGAAGTCCAGACAGTGTAATAGTTGTTATATACAATAAGAATGGCGAGATAGTATATGGACGTATGCCAGAAGATTTTAATATAAATTTATTTCCTAATCTAACTAACGACATAGTTCAGCAAGGTAAAGAAAAAGGAATAACCTGGTATGTATATGACAGTTATTTCCATCTTGATAATTATGACTATGTCTGGGTTAGGGGCATCACTACGGGAGTTCTTCTATCTAATGTAATGAGATTTTTATTTCTACTTTTTGCAATAAGCCTTCCAGTAATTGTGATAGTAATAAGTGCAACTAATTTTATATTCCTAAGAAAATTCTTAAATCCTATTATAGAAATCTCAGCATTTGCCAAGAGCATAGTTAATGGTGACGACCTTACTAAGAGAATTAAGATAACTGATGATATGCCAGAAGAAGGAGAAAGTGTATCTACAGCAATTAATGAAATGCTTGAATCACTTAAAAATTCTTTCGAAAATCAAAAGCAGTTTAGTGCCAATGTATCTCATGAACTTAAGACACCCTTAAGTGTAATACTTAGTGAAAGCGAGATTGCACTTGAAGATTTGAAAAGTGTAGAAAAAATGCTCGATAGTAATGACAGCGGTCAGGGGGAATTAAACAAGGAAGGAAAGGAAATAGAAAATGACTTAAAATCAAGCATTCTTCTTATTAAGGATGAGGCAGTTAAGATGAACAAGCTTATATCTCAGCTTCTTGTTTTGGTTAAGAGTGACAATAATACTCTAGTCCTTAAAAAGGAAAAGATTAATGTAAGTATGCTAGTAGATGCAATATGTGATGAACAAGAAGATATTGCACATGAAAAGAATATAAAGATTAATAAAGATATAGAAGAAAATATATATATGATGACAGACGAAACCATGCTGGTTAGATTTTTTATGAATCTTATTTCTAATGCAGTAAAGTATGGAAAGAATGGCGGTAATGTTTTTGTCAATCTTAAGAAGAATGGTAATGGATTTAAGGGTTATATAAAAGATGATGGTATAGGAATGTCCAAAGAAAATCTAAAAAATATATGGCGTAGGTTTTATAAAGTTAATCAAGCTCGTGAGAATGATGAATTAAGCTTTGGTCTTGGGCTATCATTTGTTCAGATGATAAGTAAGAAACTGGGTATTAGAGTAGATGTAGAATCAAAATTAGACGAAGGTACAATATTCTATTATGAATGTTCATAAAATTGCCAGTTTTGTTTAATATTTATTTAATTATCTAGTTATACAATGATAATCGCATAAACCTCCTTTTGCTTATGCTAGTGGTTAGTAACCTTTAGCATAAGTTTTGAAATAAATATGTGCGATGCACAGATGATATACATGCTTGAACTTTAGCTTGATAATGATATAATAAAATACTATAAAACTTTAAGAGATGTACAGAATTTGATGTTTAATGTAGCAACTAAAAAAATAAGCGTTATATGTTTGGTAGGAATTTTCACTGCAAGCATTTTTAATATAACATTTGCAAGCGGTTATAGTATTCCAATTCAAGGAGTAGTTAGAAAATCTAGTAATACATTAGTAATAGCAAGTTTAAGCAATGCTAGTTTTGGTCCTGGCAATATCTTGGGAAGTCAAGTTAGTAGCGATGGTAATGTACAGACTACAGCAATTACTATACAGGATGCAGTTCAAAATGTTCTTGCAAGAGTTCCAGGTGCCAGTATCAATGATATCAAGATCAAGCTTAAGAACATAGATAGTATATTTGAAGGTAGTGAAAGTACTGCAAATATACACTACGTAGGAACAGTACGCCACGGTAATAATCGATATGATTTTGAAATAGATGGCTTAACAGGTCATTTTATCGCCTGGGAATAAGTACTTGCAAAATTAAAAATAAATGTTATAATGTATACACGTTTTAGGGGAGTCACAAGACTCCCCTAAATTTATGAAAATTTTTATTAAAGTAAAAATTCAAGGAGTAATATTAAAATGGCAACAAAATCAAAAAAACTAACACCAGAAGAAAAGAAGCTTCAGAAGGAAAGAGAAAAGAGAAAAGAACTTAAAGATGCAGTAAACGCTCTTGTGAAAGAAAAGGGTATTCCAAAGGAAGCATTGATAGAAACAATTCAGAATTCTTTACTTGCTGCTTGTAAATATAAATTCGGTTCTAATGATAATATTGCAATAGAAGTTGATCCTGAAACATTTGAAATAGAAGCATACTTTAGAAAAGAAGTTGTTGAAAGCGAAGAAGATATGTATGATAGCTTCGTTGAAATAACTCTTGAAGATGCCAAGAAGATAGATCCATCTTATGAAGTTGGTGATGTTGCTAAGGTTCCTATAGATGTAAATGATATAGCAGAATCTTCAAGAATAGCAGCTCACAATGCTAAGGGCGTAATAGTTCAAAAGCTCAAGGAAGAAGAAAGAAAGATAGTATTCAATGAATATATAGATAGAGTGGGCGAAGTTGTTGTAGGCGTTTATGGTCGTGACAATGGAAGATTCGTTAATGTTAACATAGGTTCTGTTGATGCAATGCTCATGCCAGCAGACAGAGTTAAGTATGAAAGATTTAAACAAGGTGATAGAGTTAAAGTTTTAATTTCTAGAGTTGAAGATACTCCAAAGGGACCAAGAGTTTTGGTTTCTCGTAAGGATGCAAGACTAGTTAAGAAATTATTTGAACAAGAAGTTACAGAAATTAAAGACGGCTATGTTGAAATCAAAGCCATCGCTCGTGAAGAAGGTTCAAGAACTAAGATGGCAGTTTATTCACATGATAAGAATATTGATGCCGTTGGTAGCTGCGTTGGTATCAATGGTCAGAGAGTAAATGCTGTCGTAGAAGAATTACAAGGTGAAAAGATTGATATTATAAATTGGGATGACGATCCAGGAAGCTTAATTGAAAATGCACTTGCACCAGCAAAGGTTATTGTTGTTGCACCAAGTGAAGAAGAAAAGGAAGCTCTAGTAGTTGTTCCAGATGATCAATTGTCACTAGCAATAGGCAAAGGTGGTCAGAATGCAAAACTTGCTGCTCACCTTACAGGATATAGAATAGATATTAAGGCAGAAACACAAGCAGTTGAAGATGGAATATTTGATGCTATAGGTATCAACTATGATGCAAGTCTAATTGATAAGAAGCCTATGGACCCATCACAGATGAGAGATGAAGATTATTTCTACGATGGTGTAGATGAATCTAAAGTAAATGATGCTTCTGATGTAAAGGATGACGAAACAGAAGAAAACTAATTTCCATATTAACTAAGGGATATTTGCAAAAGAGGATAATTAATGAAGTTTAGAGAAAAAATGGAATCGTTTGGCATTGATGCCATAGTAAACGTAAAAGATATGGACAGAGCAAGGAAACTCCTTGCTGATGCCGGTATGCCAGTCGAAAAGCTAACAAGTGAGATAAGCGAGGAGCAAGAGCAGATACTTGATGCTAACTTTAGTAAGGCAAGAGCCAAGAAAACAAAATCGAAAGAAGAGTCTTTGGTAGTTAAGAAGGCTCAAGTTAAGTCTGACAAGGAAGATGACAAAACATCAAGTATATTAAAAAAGGTTAGAGGCGCTAATATAAAAGTTAACGCTCAATATTCTGAATCTAATAAAGAACTTCTCTCTAAGATTAAAAAGAGTACAAGAACCACTAAGAAAGATGCTGAAAGTAGCGGATTGTCTCCTAATGGAAATCCACTTCCTGCTGATACTTTAAAAAGAGAACAAGAAAAAAAGGCAGGAATTAAACACACACAAGAAGAAATAATTGAACAAGTAGATACTACAGAAAATGCGGTACAAGAAACTTTAGATACAATAAAGCCAGATGTAAAAGTAAAAAAGATTCGCGGTAGTGCAAGTGAAGAAGCAGCTGCAGTAGAAAGAAAGAGAAAAACACTAGATAGTGATGGTCTTGTAGATACACCTACAGTTAAGATAATAAGAAAGGGTGATGATAAAGCAAGTATAAAACCATCAACTGTATCTAAGGCCAAGATAAATCTTAATAATTCTAGTATGGCAGGTAGAGGCCAGCAAAAAACTGGCCAGAGACCAGCAGGAAGAACTCCTGGTCAGAAACCAGGTGTTCCTTTCAATAAGTCAGGAATACAAAAGGCTACATTTAATCCTAACAATGCAACTATAGCAACTGGTGTTTCAAGTAAATTTACAGGAAAGAAAAAAGACGAAAGCAAATTTTCAAAAAACTACGAAGCCAAGAAGAAGCAACAAGGTGGAAAGCCTGTAAACAAAAAGCAAGATAAGTACGGTAAGACAGGAAATGGATATGAGTTTGAGTTCAGTGCCAATAAATACAGAAAGAAAGTACCAACTAATAAGCCAAAGGTAGAAGAAAACTCAGAAGAAATCAAGTCAATCATAATTCCTGAGTTCATAACAATTCAGGACCTAGCTAAGAAGATGAAGATACAACCATCTGCCATAATTAAGAAATTATTTATGGAAGGTAAGATGGCTGTTGTTAATACAGAACTTTCTTATGAAGAAGCATCTAATATTGCTGTAGAATATAATATTTTGTGCGACTTAGAACAAAAGGAAGATGTTATTGCAAAACTTCTTGAAGAAGATGCAGAAGATGAAAGCCAGATGGTAACAAGACCACCAGTTGTCTGTGTTATGGGTCACGTTGACCATGGTAAAACTTCAATACTTGATGCAATTAGAGAAACTAATGTAACTGAAAAAGAAGCAGGCGGAATTACACAGGCAATAGGTGCATACCAAGTTGAAATTAATAATAGAGTTATTACTTTCCTTGATACTCCAGGTCACGAAGCATTTACTGCAATGAGAATGCGTGGTGCCAAGGGTGCAGATATTGCCGTACTTGTTGTTGCAGCAGATGATGGTGTCATGCCACAAACTAAAGAAGCAATATCACATGCAAGAGCAGCTAATGCAACAATAGTTGTTGCAATAAATAAGATTGATAAAGAAGGCGCCAACGTAGAAAGAGTTAAAAAAGAACTTACTGAAGAAGGACTTGTATCTGAAGAGTGGGGAGGCGATACAGTATTTTGTGAAGTATCTGCCAAGAAGAGAATTGGTATAAAAGAATTACTTGAAATGATTCTTCTTTCTGCAGACGTTCTTGAACTTAAAGCAAATCCTAATAGAAAGGCACGTGGTGTTGTAATAGAAGGTGAACTTGATAAAGGTAAAGGTCCTATAGCAAGAGTTCTTGTTCAGAAGGGAACTTTAAAGATGGGAGATTATGTTGCAATGGGTTCTTGCTATGGAAGAATTCGTGCAATGTCTAATGATAAAGGTGAAAGAATTAAATCGGCAGGTCCATCTTGTCCTGTAGAAATTTTAGGACTTAATGGAGTTCCACAAGCTGGTGACATCATGGTGGTATGTGATGGAGATAAGGAAGCAAGAGATTTTGCTAATACATTCATTGCAGAAAATAAACAGAAGATGGTTGAAGGCTCTAAGAAGAAACTTAATCTATTTGACATATATGAGCAGATTAAGGAAGGCGAGCTTAAAGAACTTCCAATTGTCCTTAAGGCAGATGTAGTAGGTAGTGTGGAAGCGGTTAAGGATTCACTTGAAAAGATTTCTAATGAAGAAGTTAAAGTTAAGGTTATACATAGTGGCGTAGGTGATATTAATGAATCAGATGTAGATCTTGCTATAGCATCTAATGCAATTATCATAGGATTTAATTCTAAACTTGCTCCTAATGCAAGAGCAACTGCAGAAAAGGAAAAGGTTGACGTAAGAAGCTATGATATTATTTATAAAGTTATAGAAGATATAGAACTTGCTATGAAGGGTATGCTTGCTCCAGTATTTGAAGAAAAGATTATTGGACATGTTGAAATTAGACAATTGTTCAAGTCATCAAGTGCTGGCGTAATTGCAGGTTGCTTTGTTCTTGATGGTGAAATCAGAAGAAATTGTAAGGTTCGTATAATGCGTGAAAATAACCAAGTTGCAGAATCAACAGTTATATCTCTTAAGAGAATGAAAGATGATGCTAAGGAAGTAAAGGCAGGCTTTGAGTGCGGTGCTGTTCTTGAAGATAAAGTTGATCTTGTAGTTGGCGACACAATGGAATGTTTCGTAATGGAACAAAAGAATCTTGCATAAATTTTAAACATTAAATTATGAAAATCAAATCTAGTAATAATTCTCATAGAAGAGAAAAATTAGAAAATTTATTGTTTGAGGAAATAACTCTTATAGTAGATGAATTAACGGACGATAGGGTAGCGGGAAATGTGCTTGTCCGTAGCGTTAATTTAACTCCTGATTTTTCTTATGTGAGAATATATGTCAGCGCTATGGATTCTGAAGTTGACAGGGAAAGTATGCTCGAAGGGTTAGAGCATGCCAAAGGACATATAAGAGCAGAACTTGCAGGAAGACTTAATATGAAGAAGATTCCAGAGTTAGGATTTGTTTACGACAGTACAGAAGAGATTGCAAGAAGACTTGAATCAATAGCTAAAGAAATAAGAGAAGAAAATAATTCTAAATAATCACCACTCATTATTCTAATAACCAATAATCAATAAATTAATTAATTAGTTCTAATAATCAAAATTGCAAGATAGTAAGTCTATTTTGCTACAGGAGTGTTTATGAATCTTAATCAATCACAAAAAGAAGCGGTAAATCATATTAATGGACCATGCATGGTTGTTGCTGGACCGGGAAGTGGAAAAACTTATGTAATAACAAGTAGGCTAATTAATATGATATGGAACAATAATATTAATCCAAAAAATATTATTGTTATTACATTTACTAAGGAAGCTGCCATGCAGATGAGCAGAAGATTTTTTATTCATTCAGAGAAAGAAAATTGTAAAGATACTGAAGATATTAAAAAATCAGATGTGACATTTGGCACCTTCCATGCAATATATTTTGAAATACTAAGAGATAACTTTGGATATAGTGTAGATAGCGTAGTAAGTGAAAACGAGAAGAAGAATTATATAAGAAAAGCAGTACATGAATGTGGAATGCATAAATATATAAAAAATGAAGACATAAATAAAAAAGAAAATGAAAAAATAAGAAAAGTATATAGGAAACTTCTTAAGAAGGATAAGAAGCTTGATTATGATGAGATGATAAACATATGTAAGGAGATGCTCCTTAAGG
>CAMJPD010000001.1 GCA_946407765.1 uncultured Lachnospiraceae bacterium | reverse complement strand
ATATTTTGTAAATTATAAATAATTGTATAGAAATTAAAAACATGCCCTACTGATTTGTCTATAATTATTTCATCTACATCAAGGAATATGTATAAAAACACCGCTAAAGTTATAATAATAAAAAATATTTTCTTAAGTATTCCGTTTTTCACGAACATGAAAGATGATAAGAGTAGTCCCAGCGCAATATCTAAACATATCATAAAAAAAATATTTGGTGATTTTATCTTAAGCGCCAGGATATACGATATATCTAGTATTAGGAACATAAATATATAAAATATAATAAATAATGTTTTATGGATTAATTCTTTATTTACCTTCATCTATCTTAATCCTTTTAGTTTAAATTATCTGTTTGTAGTGTTAATTATACCTAATGAAAAATATTATATCAACAAATATATTGTAAGTTATGTTTTGTGGTATAATATTTGCTGAGGTAAAAACAATGGTATTATCACAAAACACAATTATAGAAAATCTTGATGATGGAGTTTTAATTATAGACTCATCGGGAAATGTTATAAATGCTAACATAAGCGCAGAAAAAATTCTTGGCATAAATAGTTTAATTAACAAAAAATATGCTGATCTTGTACGCGAAAATAATAGTTCTGGCAATGATGATTTTTTTGACTGTATACTTAGAGCCTACAGTAATAAAAACGAAGTATATAGAAAAAAACTAAATTATATAAAGCCAGATGGCACAAAAACTACTCTTTGGGTTACATCTAATTCAGTTATGGAAGGTGGGACTTTTCAAGGAATGCTCATTTCATTTTTAGATGTTACTAAGGAAGAAATTGCTGAAACAAAAAGACATGATTCTACTGTTACATTTATTATTGTTCTTGTTTCTCTTTCACTATGGCTATTTGTTGCAAGAATTTGGGAAAACATGGGACGACCTATTCCAGTTGGTAATTTCAACAAATTTATGGTTCTTGTATTCTTAATTCCTGCTTTTATGATATTGAAATTTACATCCCTATCTGCAAAGGATGTGGGTCTTTCTATTAAAGGAAAGAAAAAATATTTTGTTATTGACATAGTTGCAACAATTATTTGTGTAACTCTTATGATAATAATAAAAAAGCTTGTTTTAAAATATAATCCTGGATTTTTTAAATCAAGCGAGCTAATTAATTGGAACGGTTTTAATACATTTAACAATACATTTTATGCAATAAGTGTCATCGCACAAGAATTTATGTCAAGAGGTGTAATACACGAGAGCTTTAAGAGAGTCATAGTTTCAAAGCATAATGATGCACTTGCTATTATAGTGTCATCTCTTGTATTTGCTGCAATGCACGCTCACCTTGGGCTTGGATATATGATAGGTGCAAGTCTTCTCCTTTCTATATTTGGAGTTATATACAGTGTTCAGAGAAGTATATGGCCACTATGTATTCCGCACTATGTTCTTGGAAAATTAATTATCATGATGGGATTTACTGGTGCATAAATGAGACGCAAGAGATTTAAACAAAAAAGAAGTGTCCTTGCAAGAATTTTTCGTACTAGATTAATTTTCATCATCCTCCTCATTCTAATACAAGGTGCTCTTTACTTTCTTGCCGGAATAAATACAAAATTTCAGATTGTGTGGGCCATACTCCACGTAGTCATTGTAACTACAATGACACTTATCATATTAAATTCTTCGTGGCATAGAAATAATTATAAACTTGCATGGATTGTTCCTGTGCTTCTTATGCCAGTTTTTGGAACAGTTCTTTACATACTAACATATCTTGCTGACTCAAAAGCCGTATTTGCTGAAAAGTCTAAAAAAATTTTAGAAAAGACCAATAAGTATTTAGAAAATGATACAGAAAGTATTTTAGAGTATTTGCCTAGTGAGGAAAAATCTATAGTGTATCTTGCAAGTAAGACGTATTGGTTTCCTGCTTATGTAAATTATGAATCCAAATACTTATCTTCAGGTATGGAATATTTTGATGCACTCATTACAGATATAAAAAATGCTAAAAAATATATTTTCCTTGAGTATTTCATAATATGTGAAGGGAAAATTTGGAATGAAATCTTATCTATACTAAAACAGAAAATAAAAGATGGCATTGAAGTTAGAGTGATGTATGATGGAACAAATGTAGTAAAGTATGTTAACTTCAAATACGACGAAGAACTTACAAGTTATGGAATTGATGTAAGAGTATTTTCAAGACTTTCCCTTTCATATGATTCTTACTTAAATGATAGAGACCATAGAAAAATTGCAATTATAGATGGAGAGATTGCATATACCGGCGGTCTTAATTTACATGATGAGTATGCGGGCCTAACAAATAATTATTCTTCTTTTAAAGATGGTGGCGTAAGACTTTGCGGAAGTATAGTAAATTCGTTTATAATAATGTTCCTTCATCTATGGGACTTAGAACTTGATGATATGTCTAATTATAAAAAATATGCAGTAAAAAATAATGTTGCTGCCGAACTTGGAGAGTTAAGTAAAAAAGAAAAAGATAATTTATCTTATGCCATCCCTTATAGCCACTATCCAAGATTTGGACAAATGGCTGCAGAATCTTTTATACTAGGTCTTATAAATTATGCAACAGAGTATGTTTATATTTACACGCCATATTTAATTATGGACGAAGTAATGGAGCAGGCTCTCATCCAAGCAGCTAGCAGAGGAGTTTGTGTGAATCTTATACTTCCTGGGGAGCCTGGTAAAATATATACTTATGTACTTGCACACTCACATTATAAAAAATTAATTGAGAACAATATAAATATATATGAATATCCAGGTATGGTACATTTTAAAAATTTCCTATCAGATGATAAGAGAGGAATAATAGGCTCTATAAATCTAGATTATAGAAGCATGTTCCTTGATTATGAGAATGCAGTTTATTTTTATAATGACCCTATACTAAAAGATATGAAAAATGATATGGAAGAAGCTATGAAGAAGTCTAAAAAGTTTACTTTGGCAGATGTTAAAAAGTTCTCAAGGCTTGAAAGAATTGCGGCAGCTATTATGAAGCTTATTGCTCCGCTTATGTAATGTGAAACTCGTTTGATATGCAGATTAGTGAGACTTATGTATCTAAATAAAAAGCTCTTAATTACTTAAGAGCTTTTTTATTATTATTTATAAAATCTGTTATTAAATGTACTACTATTGCCCAGCACGGAACGCCTATAATCATTCCAACGAAACCAAATAGTGATCCAAAAACCAAAATCGAAACAAGAACGCCAAGGCTTGATATGCCAGTTGATGAACCAAGAATTCTTGGACCTATGATGTTTCCATCTACTTGTTGTAATATTAAAACAAATACTATAAATATTATTATTTTAATCAATCCGCCTGAGATAACTAGTATTAAAGAAAGAATTGCACCAATGAATGGGCCGATAAAAGGAATTATATTAGTTATACCTATTACTATAGAAACGAGAAGTGGATAAGGAATTCTTGCAATAAGGCAGAATATATAACATATTAGTGCAACAATTGCTGAATCAATTATCTTTCCCACGATGAAATTTTTAAATGCGGCATTTGCAAAGGCAAATTCTTCTATTATTTTGTCGGCGGTCTTTTTTGAGAATAAAGCATATGTTAATTTTTTAAAGAAATCGATTATACTATTCTTCTCACTAAGAATATAAATCATTGCAATGATGCCTATTAAAAAATAGCTTACTTGAATTATAAAACTTAATGCGCTACCAAAAAGTTTTTGTGCGCCTGAGAAGATTTTTGCGATGTTACTTGTATCAATGAAAGTATCGGCAGATGAAAGTTTGAGATTACTATATATTGCTTCCATGATTTGTGTGAAACTCGTGAGGGCATTTTGACTATATTGAATTAAAATATCGTCGATATTTCCAAGGTCTATATTAAAAGTTTTTTCTATATTTGAAAGGAAATTTCCTAGGCTTGCACTATACTGAGTGCTATTTTGTGATAGGTTACTTATAAGTGAAGATGTTGAATCATAAAGCCCTGGGATAAGTATTGTAAAAAATGAAATTATTATAAGAAGGAAAATTAAAAGTGTGAGTGTTACTGAAATTGTTTTAGATATAGAAATTCTTTTTTCGTCATCTAAGCTCTTAAAATATTTTAGGTTTTCAAAAAAATTAATGAGCCTGTTGTAAATAGGCATCATAAGATAGGCAAATGCTGCGCCATATATAATTGGCTTTAAAGCAATAAAAGCTGGAGCAAAAAAAGATATGTTGCGTATCAATGTATAGATTGCAAGTATGCCAAGAGCTACTTTGAAAATAAGGAGAGCAATGTATTCATATTTTTGTTTTTCTTCTTTGGTCATTTATGTTTTCCATTTTTAAATTTATTTTTTAAAATACCCAAGGGACCGGTCCGTATTCATTGACCCTAGCTTTTGCTAGGTGGGTCGCCGCACACACCGTTTTTATAGTCCTTTACGCTTAAAGCGAAGGCATTATAGCCACGGGCGAATAATGAGCATCCCAATATGTCAATGTAGGGTTCAAATAAAATACGGTCTCGTATCCCCCAGGTTATTTCTTACTTAAAAAAATCTCTGTTTTCTAAAATTCTATAAATCATTTCTACAACTTCTTCATCATCAAACGTTGTAGTATTAATCATAAGATCATAGGTGTCTTTATCATCCCAATCAAGGCCTGTATAAACCTTGTGATACTTTTCACGTTGTCTATCAACTGAAAGAACTCTTGCTTGCGCTGTACTAAAATCAATCTTCTGTCTTTCCATGATGCGCTTTATTCTTGTTTCTATATCGGCATAAACAAATATTCTTAATACTTTGCCTTTATGTTGATCAGCTAGAAGGGCAGATGCACAACGTCCTATAATTACACAAGATTCTGTTTCTGCAATTTTTCTTATTGTCTCTGATATAAATTTGAAAATATTTTTTGGAGATGAAACATCATCATCAGAGCCAGTTCTCATAAGGTCGATAAGATTTTTTACGGGACTTCCTGCCATTTTTTCATCGGCAAGGTTAAATATTTCCTCGCTTACGGCATTTTCTTCAGATGCTCTCTTTATGAGCTCGGTGTCATAATATTTTATTCCAAGTCTCTTGCTTAGGAGTTTCCCTATGCCACGACCGTTTGAGCCGTTCTGCCTACTTATCGTAATTATAATTTGTTTTGTTGGTTGTTTAATATCCATACCTATCTCCATTTCCTAATCATATTCTATCAAATCTAAAAACTATAAGCAATTATCAAATTTTCTTTATATTGAGGGTGGTGGATTGGTCGAAGATGCCGACCTTGTCGCTGTTGGATAAAACGATTATGTTCATGATGTCGTAGAGCCTGTGGTAGACGGTGTGAGTGCCAGCTTCAAAACCTGTGACTGAAATTGAGATGAGGTACTCGCCTCGCTCTAACATCATAACTTGTGTCCATGAGATTTCAAATTCATCACCTTTTTTAACCTTGCCTATGTTTTTGTTTTCCATAGATGAGTTTGTGCCAGTAAGGTCAAGACCTTTTTTATCTTTTATAGTGAATGTAAAAATTGGTTCTTCTATATCATCATTGATTTTAATTTTTTCTCTAACACTAAATTCTTCACCTTTTAAAATGACATTGGTCTTTTCACCTTTCTTGTCATAAATTCCGTATTCAAAAATTTCGGCCTTGCCATTTCCATAAATGCTTGGATTTATTTTTGAGTCTTTAGCTTCCTTAGTTTCGCCAGCATCTGCCCCGGCGAGAATTCTCTTATAGGCATCAACTGTGTCATGCGGATTTCCTATCGTGACCATATCGCCCTTGTTTAAGAGGAGTGCCCTGTCGCAATATTTTAGTATACTTCCCATGTCGTGAGTTACCATGATGATAGTTGTGCCTTCGTTTTTCATATCGGAAATTTTTTTGAAACATTTTGCTTGGAAGAAAATGTCGCCGACAGAAAGTGCTTCGTCAACAATCAAAATATCGGGATGAACATTTATTGATAAGGCAAATGCTAACCTAACAAACATACCTGATGAATATTGCTTTACTGGCTGGTTTATGAACTCGCCTATGTCGGCAAATTCTAAAATGTCATTTAGTCTTTCGTCAATTTCTTTTTTGCTATAGCCCATCATTGTTCCGTTAAGATATATGTTTTCAAGACCTGTATATTCTGGGTTAAAACCTGCCCCAAGTTCAAGGAGAGCAGATACTTTTCCGTGAACTTCAACTGTGCCGCTTGTTTGAGAAAGAACTCCTGTTATAATTTTTAATAAGGTAGATTTTCCAGAGCCGTTTACTCCTATGATACCAAGTGCCTCGCCTTTTTCTACATTAAGAGAGATGTCTTTTAGGGCATAAAAATCTTTATGATAAGATTTGCGAAAAGGAGATAGGACTTCTTTTAACCTATCGGACTGCTTTTCATAAAGCTTGTAAACCTTTGTTAAATTTTTAATTTCAACAATGTTCATTACCTATGTTTTGACATTTACATTATATCATATAAAAACTTTCGCTACTAATCTATGGATTGTCTTAACAAGGGACGTATATTAATCTTTTATAAATGAATATTATTCTTGCAAAAAAATAGAGCTACGGTAACCCGCAGCCCCTACAAAACTTTCGTTTTCCTGATGCGTGTATTATATGATAAATTTAGCAATATGTCAATTGCTTTACACCATATGTTTTACTACAAATTTGCCTAATTGCAGCCTATTTATTTTATTGTATTGGCTATTTTTTGGAAAAAATCATAAGTTGTTGATAATAGTTGATTATTCTTAAAATAATCCTTATGCTCTTGCAATCTTCCAGAAATTAAATTTTTAAACTCACGTACCCTATTATTTCTTGTATTATCTGTTACAACTATCTTATCAAATGTATAAAGCAAGTGAACTATCTGATTAATCCTTGGGTTTGACATTTTATTATGTCTTGATCCTTGGTTTATACCTGCGTTTATCAAAAATTGTGCCAAAAACTGCGGTGTTTTAGGAGCAACCGTACTTGACTTGTTATGCGTCAAATCGTTTATAATACAATTACCATGAGCACACGCATTTCTAAGTTGTCTTATCCTATCTAGAGTGATGATATCTACACCTGGATTCCATCCGGTTATGCAAGAATAATATGCTATCAAATCTTTAATATCTCCAAAAGAACATAGTTCAATATATGCCCATATAGGTATTTCTTCATTATATTTCTTAATTAGTCCAAAGCAATAAGGATTCTTTATATTTTGAGGAAATTTATTATTAAATTGATTGCGCCTAGAGGTTCTGATTTTAAATTTATCAGCAACATCAATAATATCATCGGCATTGAAATAGCCATCAAGTATTTTATAGCCGTCTTCAACTTTTTTGTTTATCATCTCATTCTCTACAACTTTTATCAGTGCAACCTTTAAAAAATGTTCAATATCTAATGCCATATCCAATAGCAAGGATCTAATTTCGGCATCAATTCTAGCTAATTCTACTAAATATGCAAACTCAAGCCTTTCATATTTATCTTTGTTACTGCCACTTGTGTATTTTGTGTAATTTTTTCTATAGGCAGTCAACTTAAAATAATTATTATGATTATTTAGGTGTTCCTCGGCCTCAACTTCATTTAGAATATTAAATCCAATCCCTTTATTTTTCATATGTTGAATGAGTTCTCTTACTGTTTTCATTGGTTTTTTCATATTGATTATTGTTCCTCCCATGGATTATTATCTGTTGTATTATCATACTATCTGAGATAGAAATTTATTTAACCTCATTCTGTACAAAATTGAATAATTATAATAAATATTGTTTAAGATATATTCCTATTGCTTTAATGATTTTTGCCTTGTGCTAAGTTCCAACTTTATATGATACCCATTCTTTGGGGTTTTAAATTCTTTTATAGTAAAGTTAAATTTTTTATAAAAATGAAAAAGTCTGTCTTTATGATCAATAATGTCTTTTCCCATTAGACACCCGCTTATATACTTGCAGCCCATGTTTGTGGCATACTCTATTAGATATTTCATGGCTAGTGAACCATATCCTTTATTTATATCCCAAATACATATATCATCAATATAGATATGCTTTTCTTTATACTCTTTCAATTTAAATTGAATGGATAATTCCTTTTCATTATCAGCAATTATATATATTGTATCAAAACAGATAATCAAATACATTTTATGATTATTTATATAATCATAGCCGAGAAGATACACTTCTCCAAAGCTAAAATACTTAGATACATATTTAGGGATGTCTTTATATAACTCAAAAATTTTGCTATCCACTTTAATTTTTTTATCATACAGATACATGTTTATTATAGCAATGATTGGTTTATAATAAAGATATTAGTTTGTCGACATTTGCCTTTGTGGTAGCAAAGCTTGTTGCGATGCGCATGATTTTGCGACCGTCTTCCAGTCCTTCCCAGAAACCAAAGTTTACATGATTTAAGATATTGTCCATGTTCCGGATTTGTTTCCTCCTATTCTACGATTAGCACAAATATTATTCAACCAATTCGCCTGTCATTGAATTTATTCGTTTCGCTTCAACTAAATTCACATCTTCTAGCAAATTATTATTTACTACAGCGTAGTTAAAATAAAATACCGTTGTTATTTTATCTGCCCCATAAATGTCAAATATAGAATCTGGTTCCTCTGCAAATATGACTAGCTGTCGCTTACCATCAATAAATCGCGAACCATTTTCGAATCTGCTATATTTATTTATATTTGGTATAATATTTCCTCTATTATTGTACTTGGATCTAAATTTTTCAGAAAGTTGAAGGCCACTCCAGTTGCTTTTTTCAATTGCAGCACATAATGTTGCTCCGGGATCGAAGACTTCACGTCCTGACACCTTGTAAACATCAAACCGTCTATTTTCGTAGTCTTTTTTTAATATATTATAACAGCTGAACAATGCAGCACATATTATAGCCAATATACATCCCTTAACAAAAAAACGTGCAAAAGACATAATTATTATTCCTCCTCATCACCAACATACCTAAAAACTCTATTAAACTCTTGCCCGGTACAGATTATTTTATTATTAATATAATCAACATATGTGTGAGTGTTTTGCGGATACACATTATTTACCTTTCCCCACCCAAAATTAGCATACTCATCTATGTATACATGTATGTGTGTATCCGATGATAAAACGTCTCCTCTTTGGAGCTTAAACTGATTGTCTATTTGAAAAACTTCTAGTTCGTAATAGCCATCTCCATTTACATCTACTTTATAACCTTTTTGGCCATATATCTTGAAACCTAGCTTTGATAGTGCAAAAGCTAAATTCTTATCATTTTGATTAAGCTTGTCACTTGAAATATTACTCCACTTCATTAAAGCATTCTTTGCAATGTTATTAACAAAATTCTTATTTGCATTATTCAAAGATGAAAACCAAAATCTGACGCAATCATCTCCAGCTCTATCATATCCTCCTATAGAACCATTTAGATAAACGCAAGGGTAACAATATATACGACCTACTTTTTTAAGATTATTTTTAATGGCATTATAGTTATCCTTGGCTGATTGTGTTGCTCGCTCATCTTCTTTTTGCATATATGTAGAAACATTATCTACATACCATTTGCCCATTTCATTTATAGAATCAAAATACTCTGTTATTGTAGGTAAGTCAATTAAATCTTCTCCGAAAAGAGCATTTTCTACGGTGGTTATGATATTTGCGAGGATCTCATTTTTTCTTTTAATCCCCGCGTGGCACTTACCACATACAAAATTGCCCTTACTTACCAATTCCTCAAAAGATGAATTTACTTTAAGCCTATTCTTTTCGCTCATTCTATTTACACTATCGCAGGATAAAGCGTGTATTTTTAAGGTCCTTGCATTAACTATGTATTCTCTTACCACTTTTGTGTCGTTTTGGTCAATATCAATTGGAACCTTAATCACTTGATTGACAACAGCAAATGATGCTATGCTGAGCACTGCTACTATTACGATACTGTGTATTTCTCTTTTTACTTCATCAATTATTTCTTCAGCTGCAGTTGTCACAGTGTGAATGAATACCATTATTTGTTTTAAGATATTGTCCATGTTCCGGATTTGTTTCCTCCTGTTCTTTCTATTATATTATTGTCGCGTAAGACATTTATGTGTCTTTGTATAGTTCTTTTGCCTTTATTTATTTTTCTGCTGAGTTCATCTATGGTGACCCTAGGATTGAGGCGCATTTCATCTAAAATGAATTGATCTATACTATATTCTCCTTCATAAGTTTCTGTGCTATATAATGATTCATTGCTTCTTCTCTTAAATACAAACCAAAAGCCATCCTGTTCTTTTGAGTATTCTATATCTATTCCCTTTTCTTCACAAATCTTATATGTCTTCTTAAATCCCGTTCCCCATGCCTCTATACTTTGACACTTGTAAAGACAATCGCAAATGATTTTATTTCTTATTTTAGATGCCATATCCTTTTTAGCAAAGTCTATGGGGGTAAGTCCGTCTGGAAAACTTCCTGGATTATATATTGCAATTTTTCCTGGGTGTATGTCGATTTCATGCCTGCTGCTGCTTATGTAACTTGCATGGGCAAAGCTGTTTATAATTATTTCTCTTAATGCTTCTATAGGAATTTCTGGGAACTCTTTTCTGGAAAAACCCTCCATTTCAGCTTTCCATTTAATATTTTCCTTTACATACTTTTCACTTGCACTAATTGCTCCTAAAATATTACCCTCATAGTTTTTTATGTCTATGAAGGTGAGCTTTTCATCGGTCGCAAATACAGCCATTTTTACTTGCATAGGTTTCTTATTGGAAAATAGATATTTGCCTGCATTATTAAGATGTATTTTATCTGCAGCCAGTAAACCCAGTTTAAACAATAAATTTGTTTTATCATATGGCTCATCTACAAGCCTTGCGCTCTTTATTGCCTTTTTATAATATTCTTTAAGCTGGTCCTCATCTATGTCATCCACTGTGTCATTAGTTATTTGCCTTTCCCAATCTTTATAATTAACATCAAGTATCATTTGCGCTAACTCTGTGGGATTTAGTTCCCTACTTTCATCGGCAACTCTTATATAATATTTACCTCCTGCGGAATATGGTTTTTCTACTCCGCTGAAAGTAACTTTTATTATTTTCTTTTTTTTATCCTCAAGCACTTCTATCTGAGGATAGATTTGCGGTTTAATTTGTTCATATATTTTTTGAGATATATTTCTCAAAGTTTTATCGCTGACATCCATTCCG
Source organism: uncultured Lachnospiraceae bacterium (assembly GCA_946407765.1). GTDB lineage: Bacteria > Bacillota > Clostridia > Lachnospirales > Lachnospiraceae > UBA3633. The sequence continues at coordinate 67,757 of CAMJPD010000001.1, read as the reverse complement.
CATACTGTGCCATCATTTTTTATACCAAAATACAAAACACCTTCCCCGCTTTTGTTGAGTATTGCAACGATATCAACGATTGCGTCAGAAAGCTCGCTGGTAGACTTTTTATATTCGGTTGTTTCGTTTTCTATAGGAAAATTCATAGAACCTCGTTATGGGCGCTTGTTCAAAATAGATGCACCCAGTAGGGACAATTAATAGAGACATTTATCATGCTATTTTGTAGTGGTATTTTATTATGCCATTTTATTGTGCCATTTATTGTGCCATATGGCATAATAAAATGGCACAATAAACTTATCATAGATTTCGGATAAATTCAAGACTTTTTGATTTGATAGGATTTTAGGACAGTTTCCCCATGGACAATCTTATTTAAAGTTTACGGTCTATTGCACCGTGGAGTTTATCTGGGAGGCCAAAGAGGGTTATGAAGCCTGTGGCGTCAGTTGCATCATATTGAGTGCCCATGGCAAATGATGCAAGGGATTTATTATAAATTGAATAAGGAGACGAGGTGCCATCTTTTATTATGTTGCCTTTATATAATTTTAAACTCACGACTCCTGTTACATATTTTTGGGTTTCGTCTATGAAGGCAGAAAGGGCGTTTCGCAACGGGCTGAACCATTTGCCTTCATAAACAAGCTGAGAAAATTTTTCTGAAACGAAAGATTTAAATTCAAATGTTTGTCTGTCAAGGACAAGTTCTTCAAGCGCTTTATGTGCGGAAATTAAAATTGTTCCGCCTGGTGTTTCATATACACCACGACTTTTTATTCCGACAACTCTATTTTCTACTATATCTATAATTCCTATTCCATTCTTGCCGCCGATTTTGTTAAGCTCTTTTATTATGTCTTTAAATTTCATTTTCTTGCCATTAAGTTTTACAGGAATTCCTTCCTTAAATTCTATTTCAAGTTTTGTTTCCTTGTCAGGAGCCTTTTGTGGAGTATTTGATAAGACAAGAAGGTTTTCATAATTTGGACTTTTTGCTGGATCTTCCAGCTCAAGGCCCTCGTGCGATATGTGCCAAATATTTCTATCACGACTATAAGAAGATTTTGCACTAGAAAATGGAAGGTCTATTCCCTTTTTCTTTAGATATTCTATTTCATCTTCTCTTGAATCCATCTTCCAAATGTCGGTCATTCTCCAAGGAGCAATTACTTTTATGTCGGGCGCAAGATATTTTATTGCAAGCTCAAAACGAATTTGGTCATTGCCTTTTCCAGTTGCCCCATGGCAGATGCTGACAGCATTTTCTTTTCTTGCAATCTCCACAAGGTGTTTTGCAATTGCAGGGCGAGCAAGTGATGTTCCAAGAAGATATTCATTTTCATATGTTGCATTGGCTTTAAGACAAGGTCCAACAAAGTCATTGCAGAGTTCATCTTGTATATCAATGATGTATGTTTTAGATGCTCCTGCCTTTTTTGCTTTTTTATCAAGACCTGTAAGTTCGTCTTCCTGACCACAGTCTATACACACACAAATTACATCATAATCAAAATGTTCTTTAAGCCAAGGTATAAGTGTTGTGGTATCAAGGCCACCACTATATGCAAGAACAACTTTTTCTTTTTTGTTTGCTGTTTGTTTTTTCATCATCTGCCTCCTTAATTTTTGTAATCTATGCCAAAGGCGCTGCCCTTGGACTTTCTTGCTTTTGTTATTGTTTCAAGAGATATTTTATCATATATGTCGTCTTGAATTTTTCCGCCACAAATGTTGTTGAATTCCTCAAGAGTTAAATCGTTAAGTGTCTTTTTATTTTTTTCGGCATAAAGAACAAGCTTTCCAACCATTTCGTGGGCATCTCTAAATGGAGTGTCTTTACTTACAAGATAGTCGGCAACATCTGTTGCATTTATAAAACCTGTAAGACAAGAATTTTTAAGTTTTTCTTTATCAAATTCTATATTTAAAAGAAGGTCGTTTAAAATTTCTATTGAATCAAGTGCAGTATTTATAGAAGGAAGGGAAATTGTCTTATCTTCTTGCATATCTTTATTATATGCAAGGGGAAGAGCTTTCATAAGAGTAAGCATAGAAAGAAGGCTTCCAAAAACTTGCGCTGTCTTCCCTCGCATAAGTTCACATATATCTGGATTTTTCTTTTGAGGCATGATGCTTGAGCCTGTTGTATATTTATCTGAAATTTTTATATAACGATATTCATCACTATTCCATATAATAAACTCTTCACTCATTCTTGATATGTGCATCATTACTATAGAAAGGGCTGATAAAAATTCTATCAAATAGTCTCTATCAGAAACTGAATCAAGTGCATTGTCTGTTGGTTTTGCAAAGCCAAGTTTTTCTGAAACAAAGTCTCTATCTATGTCATAAGTTGTGCCAGCAAGCGCTGCACTACCCAGTGGACACTCGTCCATTCTTTTTCTTAAATCATTAAATCTTGAAAGGTCTCTTTTAAACATCTGCTTATAAGCGTCAAAGTAGAGGGCAAGGGTTATAGGTTGTGCTTTTTGCAGATGTGTAAATCCTGGCATGATAGTATTTTCATTTTCTACCGCTAATTTTTTAAGAGTGTTTATAAGTTTGGTCAAAAGTTCTATGCCAGTATCAACTTTTTTTATGCAATAAAGTTTTGTATCGGTTGCGACCTGGTCGTTTCTGCTTCTTGCTGTGTGAAGTTTTTTACCATCATCACCTATTAGTTTTACAAGTTCGTTTTCTATAAATGAGTGTATGTCTTCGGCATCCTTGATGATGAGTTCACCACTTTCAATTTTTTTATATATTTGCTCAAGGCCTTTTACTATATTTCCTGCAGAGTCTTTTGAAATTATATTTTGAACGCCGAGCATACTAGCATGAGCCATAGAGCCTATTATGTCTTCTCTCCAAAGCATCTTATCAACAGAGAGACTTTCGTTAAAGTCATAGGCTTTTTTATCAAATTTTTCTTCAAATCTACCGCCCCAAAGTGCCATAATAAACTCCTTTTGTTTATTTTATCAAATGTAAGTCTACTTTATAAGCCTAGCTTCTAAGTAGTAGCGCTTTTCGAAAGGACGTCCCATAGAAAAACTTTTACGAACAAGAACTTTATTTTCTTGGACTGTTTTTACAACTGAGTCCTTGTCAAATTTATCAAAAATTAGTGCTAGCGAGTGAGGGTCTGTTCCACTTTCTGCACAAGATTTTTTATCATGAACATATTCTATATGAACATTTTTATTTTTTTCTAGCCAGGTATCAAGTGCTGGTTGCAATATTTGAAGATCTATTTTTGATAAGTCTTCTTCACTAGAGCAAGGCAGACCAAGGATAGATGAAATTTCGCTTATTGCTTTTTGTTTATCTTCTATATTAGTAAGAAGCCTATGAATAGGTTCATATTCCATAGAGGTATCATATAAATTTATTATTTCTGCAAGGGCGTAGCGGGCTGGGTGATTTAGTGCGCTATCACCTAGTGATTTTTTTAAGTTTTCATAATGCATCTTGGCTGCGGCAAATGAGTGGTTACCATCACCAATGGCAAATGAAAACTTTTTATCATTTTGCTCATATATTTCATAAAGGATTTCTGCTATTTTTTGATACGCATCTTCTTTATCTATTTTATATCCTTTAATATTTCCGCCATCTTTCATTAGGTCAAAGTCGTAAAGTGCATCAAGATTTTTACTTACGCTTTCCAAATAAGTCATAAGTTTATTTTGTTTATCACTTATGAGTAAGAAAATATGAGGGAGTTCAAGTTCTATTTTTTCACGCAAGGAAACACGAGGAACCACTCTATTCATGTCAGTTTTTTCTGTAACTTTTATAAGATTAGATTTTCCTGGTTCATATTCATATTGTTCTAGGTCAAATGCTGCAACAAGACCGCATCTTTCTCCACCCTTTAGTTTTCGCTTTATAAAAATAAAACTCTCTCCGTATGGTACAAGGTCACCGTTTTCTAGATATCTGCCTGCGGCAAAAATTCTTTTGTCATAATCTTTATCACCGCGCAATAAAAAATTTTCTGGGATGACCATATTAAGGGAGCTTACATTATTGCCAACTAGCTTTTGAACTTCGTCCCAGTAGGAATTGTTTTCAGCATATTGATCAACTGCAACTACAGAAAACTTTGAAAGGTCCGTTCCCTCCTTTGGAAGAATTATATTTGGAATAGATATTCCTAGGGTTTCAAAAATTTTTTTATATTCCATCTATTAAAATAAATTATAGAATACGAACTTTGATTACATGCGGAATAGATTCAATTTCTTTTTTCAAATCATCTGGAACAGTGATGTGGAAGTCTAATATAGTGTATGCAATATCGCCCTTGGCACTGTTTAAAAGATTTTCTATATTAAAATTATTTTTAGAAACTTTTTCTGTGATAAATCCGAGCATACCAGGAACATTGTCGTGAATTATTGTAATACGAGAACCCTCTCCTCTTGCAAATGAAATATTTGGAAGGTTTACTGAGTTCATAGTATTGCCGTTTTCAAGGTAGTCTATTGCTTCGCGAGCACCCATGTTGTCGCAGTTTTCCTTGGCTTCAAATGTTGCTGCTCCAAGATGAGGTGTTGCATAAACATTTTCAAATGCAATTTGTTCTTTTGTTGGAAAGTCTGTTGCATAACCTGCCACTTTTCCTGACTTAAGTGCCTCAACAAGACCTGAGTTTGAAACAACCTGGCCTCTTGCATAATTTATTATGAAAACGCCTTGTTTCATTTTGCTGATTGCATCTTTATCAATGAGATTTTTTGTTTCGTCATTAAATGGTGTATGAACTGTTATATAGTCATTATCTTCATAAATTAAATCTAAACTATCTACAAGTTTTACATAAGATTTAACATTGTCTTTTTGTTCTTTGTTTAGATATGGGTCATAGCCCATGCAGTCCATTCCAAGTGCGTGGAGAGCTCTTGCAACTAAAAATCCTACATGGCCAAGTCCTATAATTCCAACTTTCTTTCCGTAGATTTCGCTTCCTCTAAAAATTTCTTTGGCTTTTTCTACGTCCTTCCCATAATCAAGACATTCAAGTTCATGTGCCCACTTTGATGCAAGGTGAGCTTTTCTTGTAACAGTTATCATTGCTGATACAACAAGTTCCTTAACTGCATTGGCATTGGCACCTGGTGTATTAAAAATTGCAACGCCAAGTTTTGTTAATTTTTCAACTGGGATAGTGTTGAAACCTGCGCCAACTCTTATTACTGCTTTTAAATTATCTTTAAATTCAAGATCATGGAGTGGTGCAGACTGAACCATGATTAAGTCTGGGTTATCATATACGTCGGTAATTTGATATTTGCTTCTGTCAAATAAATCTAGTCCCGCATTTGTAATTTTATTATATGTATTAATTGTAAACATACTTACCTCTTAATTATTTTGTGCAAATTTTTTCATAAACTCTGCAAGTGCAGCTGTATCTTCTATACTAACTCCATTATACAGTGATGCTCTAATTCCGCCGCGGAGCTTATATCCCTTAAGTCCTACAAGCCCTGCCTCCGAGGACGAGCTTAGAAATTTTTCTGTGAGACTGTCTTTCTTAAGGTTAAATGTTATATTCATTATGGAACGATCATTTTGAGATATGCCGTTCTCATATATATCATATTCATCTACTATATCATAAATCATTTTAGATTTTTCTCTATTAATTTTTTCAAGACTTGCAACACCGCCCATAGATATAATCCAATCGCACAAAACATCAAGGCAGTAGATGGCAAATGTTGGAGGAGTATTAATCATTGAATCTGACTTAATTTGTTTTTCATATTTCATAAGATTAGGAACAAAACTTTCTATATCTTCATCTTTTAAAATTATATCTTTTCTTAATATTACTACAGTAAGACCTGCTATGCCCATATTCTTCTGAGCACCAGCATATATTAGTGCATAATCTTCTACTTTTATTTCCTGGCCAAGTATTGCACTTGACCAATCTGCAATTACAGGAACACCTACCTTTGGCGCATTATAATAAGCTGTTCCTATTGCTGTATTATTTCCCGTTATATGTATATATTTTAAATCGTTAGGAATGTTTTTTATCTCAGGAATATAGTCATAATTTTTATCACTACTATCTGCAATATTTACAGCCTTACATAACTTACTTGCTGCTTCAAAACTTTTCTGTGCAAAAACTCCTGTAAGAACATATCCGATTTTCTCATCCTTTCTTACTAGATTTACTGGTATCATAGAAAACTGAGCTGTTGCACCACCTTGTAAGAATAATATCTCGTAAGAATCTGGTATGTTCATTATTTTCTTAAGTTTTGCTTTAGTATCTAATAAGATGTTCATAAAGTTCTCACTTCTATGACTCATCTCTACTACAGACAACCCGCTGTCTTTATAATTCAAAAAATCTTCCTCAACCTTTTCTAGAACTGGAAGAGGTAACATTGCAGGTCCTGCACCAAAATTAATTTTTCTATTGTATTTGCTCATATACTTTTATAAAATAAGAACCTATTTTGACGATAGGTTCTTAAAAAATTTATATTATTTAACATTTCCTACCTGATTTATATTTTCTTTAGTAAGGCTTTTGTAATCAATGTTACATTTGCCTGATTTAGTAATCTCACCTATCCACTTTTCATAAGCAGATCTTGATATAATTTGTATATCTGTCTTGCTAAAATCATTAAGTAGATAAACTTCGCCTGCATTTTCTTTATCTATATCCTCTGGATAAGTATTTCCATTAGTGTCTTCTGGCTTTAATTCCTTGGACCAGGCAGAAACCATTGCAATCTTGGTATAGTAACCACCTCTCTTATCATATTCATAAACACTGAATGGCCAGAAATACTTGCCGTAACCTGTTCCTGGATTTGCCCAAAGCGCAATAACTTTTCCATTGTTGTAAAAATCTGATGCTGCGCTTTCAATCAATGTCTGATATAAAGTTTTTGTTTTCTCATCAAATCTGCAGACAAATAGAAGTGTGTCTTGTTGAGCTGCTGTTGTCCACTTAACAATTAATTCATCGCTTCCATCACCATTGGTATCGTATATTGCAAAAGTATTATCAGAAATATTTCCATACTTCTTATCATAAGGAAGTTGAGTTACGTCACCTGGAACAATCAAGTTCATAAGTAAATTATTCAAGGCAAATGTAAAAGCTTCTTTCTTATTGTCAAATGTTTTAGTACTTCCCTGGAATTGATTTTGTATATCATTAGAGTCAGAATATTCTATAATATATCCTTTGCCTGTATGTGCTAAGGTTTCATTAGTTTCATTATTAGTGCATGAGGTAAACAAAGCTGCTACGGAAATCATAGTTAGCATTAAAAATATTTTTTTGAAATTTATATTTTTCATACTTTCACCTGACTTATCTTATCTGTGAATTTCTCTGATTAAGTATACGCACTAATTCTTCACCCGTAAGACCCTGTGCTCCATTTTGTGCATTAGCTTCTGCTTGTCTCATTGCATCTGCAGGATTTGATGCACCACCAACAGAACTTGTTATTGGCTGACCTATATCACTTCTTGTTATATTTTGTGCAGAGTTTTGAGACTGATAATTACTTGATGTATTGTTTCTATATTCACTTGCTGCTTGAAGAGCTTTTGCTTCTTCCTGCATGCGTTGCAATTTGCCTTCTATAGTTTCTATATTATTCTTTCTTGCATCTTGCTTAGACATTACTTTCTCAAGAGCAAAATTATGTTCATTGAAAAAATACACAACGTCCTTTATATCATGCCAACCTGAATATACTCTGCCACATAATGAGTCTTTCTTCTCGTGTAGATAATAAACATTGCCTTCATCTTCTATCCAACCAGTTTTTATATTCTTAGTATTCTTGTCAAAATAATACCAGTTGTCTGATGGGGTATCTGGGTCATGAACATAAACCCATCCTGTCATATCTACTTTTCTACCAGTTCCCATAACATAGATGTCATATTTTTTTTCTTCGTTGTTATACTTTAGAACATATTTTGTATTGATATCTAATTTGGCATCTATAGGTTTGCTGAAATATTTTTCCAATTCTGCTATATCAACTGTTTCATTGCTACTTGCGTAGGCAGATGAAACATATACTGCAGAAAGCATTACTAATATGGTAGCTAAAATAGTGATAGATTTTTTGAAATTTATTTTCAAGTTGATATCCTAATTATCTAAATGCTGCAATAAGATTTGCGATCTGATTTATAATTTCTTGATTACTTTGCATATTGCTCTTATAATCTATTGCTGGAATCTGGCCACCGCTCATTGCATATGCATCTTCTATAGAAAGTGCTCCACGTTCTATAGCACGAATTATATCCTGTCTTGCTGCAAGTGCTTCACGAACTAGCTCTGTAGTAACTGCATTTTGAATTTGTAATTGTAATTGGGCTTGAGCCTGAGCAGCAGATTGTTGGTCAGCATTAGAATTCATTGTTTCAAGGCCCATAGTTCCATGAGTTGCTTCAAGAATTCTTCCTTCTTGGAATGCTGCAATACTATCTTCATAAGTTATGATTCCATGAGATTGTGCTTCTGAAAGAGATAGCATAAGTTCAAGAGCATAATTTGTTTCGCTGAAATAATATACTATGCCAGAAATGTTATGCCATCCTGAATAAACACGACCTTTAAGATAGTCTTCATTGGTATGTAAATAATAAACATTTCCCTTTTCTGTAAGCCAACCAGTTTCCATTAAGTCTGTTGTTGGATTGAAATAATACCAGTTGTCTGCATTATTAACATTATCATGAACAAATCCCCAGCCCTTAACATATGTTGTTACACCATTTGCTAATGTTACAGCTTTAGTTGTATTAGAAACAGTATCTACAACAAGTTGTGCTGGAATATTTGGAATTGTTTCACCTATTGGCGCATAAGGTGTAGACGGATTTCCAAGAGAGACAGTGCCAAGGCCGCCGCCTCCGCCGCCGCCGCCTCCGCCGCCGCCGCCACCGCCGCCGCCACCGCCGCCGCCACCTGGGCTTGGAGGTTGGTTATATCCTACAGTGACAATTGCTGCGTTTGATGCAATATGATCATCGGTTTCTTTAAAACGAATTCTGTAAGTTCCTGGCGTAAGTCCTGTCCATGGCGATGATGGAATTGGCTGATATGGCTGAGTTATTTCTGTTTGCCATTCCATTGTATCAACATCAACACCTAAAATTGAACCATCATTTGCTGATGCTGATGATGCATTCTGAGTTGTAAATCCTGTTGGCGGATCAAGACTTTGTCTTTTTAATATTGTAAATGTCTGAGTTACTAATACCTGACCATCTGCTGTTTCTAGACGAACTGTTGGTTGGTTTGGTGATGTTGGTGCAGGAACATGCTCATTGTTTTCATATACTAATAAAAGAAGTGGTGCAAGCCAGTCTTCTGGACTAGGATAAACTGGTAGTTCAAATGGTTCTGCTCCACCTTCTTCCCACTCTACACCTATTCCTGATGGTGCATCAAATTGTGCTTCACCACAATCAAGTCCACACACAGAGCATGTTGAGTTTATTCTATGTGAACTTACTGTTAGAGAAGATACACTATATGTATATGTATGATCTGTTACTTGTGGGAATAATGCTACCTCTTCACCAACTTCGTTTTCTGCAACAATTTCTATTTCTTCTGTTCTTGAAGTTGTTATTGTATGAATAAAAATTTGTGTAGTGTCTATTCCTGATAGATCTACTTCAACACCTGCTACTGTAAGTTTTGAAACTGTTCCACCGTTTGGATCTATTGTTATATCATAACTTGCTTCACATTCTGGAGTTCCTATCCAAGAAATAGCTGGAAGACCTGGATCTTGTGCATAAGTTACTGGAACTGTTTCTGCTACTTCTTCTACTATTTCTTCTTCTGTCTCTTCCTTATTTTTTTCTACAACTTCACCGTCTATTATTTCTACTTCTATTTCTTCTTCTTGCTCTGCTACTGTAGTTTCTTCTGCCGCACTTCGTGCGACATCAGATCCCTCGCCTTCGGCTTCGGTCTCTTCTATTTCAGTTTCTGTTACACTAACTTCGGTCTCTTCTATTTCAGTTTCTGTTACACTAACTTCGGTTTCTTCTTCCACATCTTCTTCGATATCTGTTGTTTCTTCATTTATGTCTTCTTCATTAAGTTCGGTTTCTTCCTTAGTATCTTCTTCACTAAGTTCTTTACTAGTTTCAGTTACTTCGGCTGTGTCTTCTTCACTAACTTCGGTTTCTTCTTCTACGTTCTCGCTTGAATCTTCTGCATAATCTTCTGGATCTTCTGGTTCTTCCTTCTCTATATTTTCTTCTTCTAATTCTGCTTCAACTTCTTCTTCACTTTCTTCATAATTAAAATCACTTGATGTTGTTTCATCATCAACTGTTACTTCACTACTTGTACTTGTTTCACTACTTGATTCTGAATTTTGGGCATATGCTGTGCCTACATGCGCAAGCAAAAGCACCACCACAAGGAATAGTGAGAAGAATTTTTTAAATTTTATTTTTAACATAGAGAAACCTCCGTGTGTTATATCAATTTAAGTTTTGAACATCTGCCTTGATGGCTACTTTAATAAGTTTTGAGCAAGCAAAATACTCAAAAAATACAAACGAACGGCGAAATAAACGCCACCCATTTGGTATCAATTATAACATAAAAAACAAGCAAAAAACACCATATAAATAGGTGTTTTTGCTTAATTATTTATTTATTTTTATTAAGTAGAATGATAATTCTTACGTCCCTATTATTCCGTCCCCTTTATTACCTTATTCTGCTGGTCTGTAGTTCCAGGTTGTACATGTTAAATCAGCGAGAGTTAAGTCTGTTAATTCTCCTGTCCAACTTGCATATGCCCTAAGCCATACCTTATCACGAGAGCGAAGATCTGTTGTCATTGCACTTGAACAATACATAAAGGCTACATTAGATGCCTTGTCATATTTATATTTTGAATTTTCTATATCTACTTCATATCTTAATTCAGCTGGAAAATTATCTGGCTTGTTATTACCAAGGCTCATATTTGATAGGTAAATATTACTTCCCATCTGAGTTGACCATGTTGTTGGCGCTTTATCTGTGCCATAAGCATAATACATGTTGTAAGAAGTTTGATAGTGCCAGAAAAATTGGTCTGTTGTCATTAATGCTCCTGCATAAGAAGTCTGTGTAATATAAGGGACTTTCTTGAATGGTCCCATTATCATTTCAGCAGACATACCTTTAGTTGGAGAAGCTGAAGTTGTATTTGCAAGGTTTCTTGTTACCTTCATCTTAATTGTTGTATTAGGATATAACTCAAAACCTGTTCTCCACTTACATAATGAAGCTGGGACTTCTCTTTCAAAAACGTCATACTTACCATGAGCGCCATACTTATGTATCATATCCTGGAAATTAACACGAAGATAACCTTCAGTACTTGTATCTACAATAGGATTTGGATACCATGGGTATGTTTGTGTTACATTTCTCATGTAAAATGGCTGATCAGAACGATATGTATTATCACCTGTTCCTCCATATGAAGCAACATTAGTACATGTAAACTTATAAAGTCTTTCAAGCTCTGCATCTATCTCATCAATTCTCCAATCGATCTCATAGTACTTAGACATATATTCCTCTTTATTAACGAAGGCTTCAAGGTCTATATTTGTAGCAAATGATTGAAGAGCCATGCCTGCGACAATAACAATGCTTACTATGGAAGTTATCATTTTTTTATTTATATTTGCTTTCATAATTTCACCCTTATCTAAAATTTATAACCGTATATTATGAATTAATATAATATAGGAATATTATAGTGAACGCCTACAGAAGAATATCCTGTTCCCGTCTCACCTGTTGGATTTGCATTTCTTGCTTTTCTATAAGCATGCCAATATTTTATTCCGTTTTCACAATCAACAAATTCATATTCCCAGTAACCATCACCATATGCGCCAGGCCCTTCTCCTATGTGACATGGAGGTGGATATCCACCTTGAGATTGTCCGCTATTTCCACCTGTATTTGTAAAGAAATATCCATAAGTATTACCACATTGGTATTCAACATTATCCGAAACTATAAGTCTTGAGAGTCCTATACTTGAACTAGTAAACCACATGGTTGCAGAAGCATAATCAGGGATATTAGCATAAAGTCCCTTTACTCCCATCATATAATCCCCCGTATCCTCATCAAGCCATGAACGAATAGTTACCGCCTCACTATTAGAACTTTCTGTATTGTGATAACAATATGAGAAAGGTTGATTATATGCTGAATTATAGAAACGTGCTATATTAGCACTGTATGTAGTAGGTGTTGGAGTTAATTTTGTTGCATAATCACTTGTATATTTGAAGAAATCTTTCTTAAAACGGAACATCAATTCCATATTATGTATTCTATTTCTTTCTGTAGCGTATGGTTTTTGATATGGAACAGTTGCATCTAGTTTTAATAATGATACAAGGTAGTAGCAAACATTCCAGCCTTGATATTGTAATCTACATTCTAGATACCAACCTGGTAAATTTTCACATGGAACAGCAAAATTTGTCGTAGGATATAAAGTATAAGTACTATCATCTGAATATCCCATAGCATTAGAAATGAGATAATTACCATTATATAATCTATATAAATTCAAATGTGCATTTGTTCCCTGCTTTTGATATGATACAGCTTCATATGTGGCATTTCTACCACCGGCATTGCCGGGATATTGCCTTGGGAAATAGTTTCCTCCATTGTATTTTCCTATAAAATTAGTTGTTCCACTAAGGTGTTGCTTTATAGGATTATCGTATGTTACAAACTTAACATCTGTTGAACGATATTTATTAATTTTGCCCATAATGCTTGATTCTTTCTCTTCAAGCTTCGATTGCAAATGATTCATATCTGTTGCATATTGAGATCTGGTAATATATTGGTCTGCATCAGATGCTGTTATAGCATAAGTAATTCCTACCATGCCACATAGAATCACAACTAGAGATATATATACAACTAAACACTTTTTAATATATTTATTCATAATCTCTGCCTCCATCACTCATTAAGTATAGGAACTTCGCCATTAATATATGACTTTAAGCAATAACAACCTTTGGCTGGACTATAGACCTTGGCTACTTCACCCCATTGGTCTGTTGGGTTCACATTACATGTATCATAAAGCGTTCCAAATTTTCTCGTAGTCATATCTAAAGGGAACAAATGATAAGGAGACGAACTACCTACACATTTCATCGCCCAGCTACCAGATGGAAATTCAAAAGTTTGTGTCCAGTATTCTCCATCATCAACGCGTGATGTGTATGCATTTGTACCTGTGTAGCCATCTGCAGCACCATTTACCCAGTTTACGTAGGATGTGTTTTGTGGATATACATTTCCCGAATAAATATATGAATTAGATCTGCTATATGCACTTACTTGACTATTATTGTGTATGTTTCCCCATTCTGATTTCTTAAACTTTACTTGAAGTGATTTAGCTGATACAGATGACTCAAAAGGATATTTTCCTAACTTAACATAGTGGAATGTGTGTGCAGATCTATAAAATACAGATACTATTACATAATAACCTGGTGTTGTTGTTGCAAGAGCATATCTGCAGCAAAAGCTTTCTGTTTCATAAGATGTATCTCCTGTTGGCCAATAAGAATTTACAACTTTTTGTTTTCCATTCCACTGATCTGCAAGATATAGTCCATTCCACTTTGGATACTGATTTTCTATACTCGAAAAAGAGGTACTGTGATAACCAGATGGAGCAAAGTAAAGTCTTGATTCTCTTGTTGGAAATGCACAGTTTTGTAATCCCTCGAAAAGATTAACCTGCAATCTTGGTCTGTTCATCACAAAATCCATATTAGTATCTTTAATTGTCTTATTTACATTGTCAAGTGAGGTCTCAAGTTGAGCTACCTTCACCTGCCACTCTGTCTTGGTGACGAATGCATTAGAGTCATTGGCGCCGACTGCATATGCATACGAAAGGCCAAGGCCCATTGCGAGAACAATACCGAGAACATATGAAAGATACTTTTTAATGTTCGTTTTCATCATAATCTCCTTGTATATTTATTAAGTGGGAAATAATTATTCTTACGTCCCTGTTATTCCTCGTGGGTGTTCCAGTTGGTGTGATTTACAAAGCTACTATCAAGTCTTGCTGCCATAGAGCCTGTATCGTTGCTCATTGAAAAATTTAGTCTTACCCAGCAATTTTCCTTACCATCAAGTGCATTAAAGGCAGATGTGTAAATATAGAGTTGTTGAGTATAGTCCTTCATGGCTTCCTTGAAGAATCCTCCTGCTCTATCTTCATCTGTTGAAGGCACTGTCTTAGAATTTGAAGTTATTCCTCTTGTGGCATATGTAATATACATTTTTGCACTTGATTCTGTAGTCCATGATGTTGGTTTTGTTTTAGAACCTGAAGCATAATATATTGTTCTATCAGACCATGCATTGTGCAATACTGCTGTAGGCCATTCACATACATATCCCGTCGTTTTCCCCATTCCTGGGCTTGTGATCTTAGGAAATTTCTTGAATGGTCCCATAACTATTTCTATTGAAGATGTTGCGTTTATAATTCCATCTAAAGTTCCTCTTAGTGACACTTTAGTTTCTGGCAATAACTCTATGTCATCACGCCATATGCAACGACTTGCTGGAACACTATACTCAAACACGCGAAGCGTTTTTGTTGAATCATATGTAGCAGAAGCCCAACTAAGAAGTCCTGCAGAATTAAATCTTAAATACTTGCTTTGACTTGTATCTAACATCTTTCCTATAGAAGCTGCAACATATGTTGCACTAGTTTGAGCATTTGGATGAAATGCAGATCTAAAAACATATCCATTATATGCAAAATTTGACCCAGCAAATGATTTAATATTAGTACATGTATATTTATAAAGTCTATCAAGCTCGTTATCTATATCATCTATGCGCCACTCAAGCTCATAAAATTTTGTTTTATATGTATCTCTCTGAACAAATGCTGATAGGTCAATATTTGTTGCGAATGTACTTGCAGCCATGCCTGCTATTATAACCACACTTATAAATCCTGGGAGAAATTTTTTTAAATTTATTATATTCATAACTTTCACCTTATAAACATTTGTTTTAATATACTATTGGTAATGAACAGTGGAACGAAAGTCCAAAAGGTGTCTTGACAGTACTCTTTCTTGTGTTCTCTGCTCTTCTGACAGCATGCCAGTATTTAATTCCATTAACACATTCTACAATTTCATGTTCCCATGATGGATCATCATGCAATCCTGTTCCTATGTATCTCGCATCTGGGATTGCCATCTGACTTGATGTTTGATTAGTTGATGAAGGGGCATAGTTAAGTGATGTCGTTGACATAGGTCCCATCATATATTCAACATTATCCTTTGGTAAAAATCTACATATCATGCAATTAGTTCCAGAATAGTCATACCATATATCCTGGTAATATGCAGAAACTGGACGCACATGGTTGAATGTAAGTATATAATCTCCAGTATCCTTATCAACTACTCCTGTCCATACGCAAGAATCAGTTCCTGAAGAACCAGATCTATTACCTGTAATCCAAGTAGGGCAAAGCGGACCAGTCCAGTTTGTATTGTATGCATATGTAGAAGTTGCTGTTAGTGTTGTTGGAGTTGTTGTTAATTTTGGGGTATAGTCACCGCAATAATCCCAAAGATCTTTCTTAAGACGAATTGTATGTGAAGTATTATATATATTAAGCAATTCACTATTAGATGGCATAGGAACTGAAGCATCAAGTTTTACAAGAGAAAAAATTAATCTTAAATAAGCATATTCTTGATAGAAAGTTCCCATAACCATATACCATCCTGGAAGGTCTTCTACAGGAACAGCATATGTTCTAAGATCATAATATTCTATTCCAGAGTCGTCAGACAAACTTTCTTTGTCTCCTAAAGATGGGCAGATAAAATAATTTCCATTCCATAGCCTATATATATTTATGTCTGTTCTATAGTTTTGTGTACCTCTCTGATACATATTGTTATATAAACCATATGAATACATATAGTTAGAGCCGTTAGCAGATTTTTTTCTTGGAAAAAAGTTTCCACCAGTATGATAACCGCTGAATCTATTACTTGTTCCTACGTCATAATATTTGTCAGGAGAATCCCATGTTATAAATTTTATATCTGTTGAACGATATTTATTTATCTTGCCTAAAAGACTTGATTCTTTTTCATCTAGTTTTGTTTGGAGATATGTCATATCTGTTGCAAATTCTGATCTTGTTACATAACCATCTGCATCTGATGCAGTAATGGCATAAGAAACTCCAGCCATACCAACAAGGATTAGTGCAAGAGAAACATATACAATTAAACACTTTTTAATATATTTATTCATCGCCGTTCTCCTATTACTCATTAAATATTGGTATCTCACCATTCATGTATGATTTAAGAGCTAGACAGTTTTTTTGAGGAGAGAATACTTTATAAACTTGTGATGGCTTTGTGTCGCCTGTAACAGATACTCTTAGCATATCTGATAGATTCCCATATTTACGTCCTTCCATTCTTTTTAACGCACATGGACCAAAAGATAGCCATCCTGCAACTAGTCTCATACCTCCTGAGTTTGCAGGGAAGTCATATGTCTGTGTTACATTGTCTCCTATTACTTGGCAAGTAAAATAGCCTGTTCCTGGATTTGCTAAAGCCCCATATGTAGGAGTATTATTACTACCTGAATAGCACAATCTAGTATTTTGCATATACTCAAGTCTGTTCGATGTGTATATATATGAGCTACTTCTTGATGTGTCATAAAATGGATTTCCATTAAAAAGCATGTGATCTTGATATGAGAAAGTAACAGTAAGGCTTCTAGCAGTAGAATAATCTTGATATGGCTTACTTATATCAAGATACCAAACTTGTACGAGAGTTGGATGTCCTGAATTTGCAACATAATAATAACTAAAAATTAAATAAATATTTGGATCTTGATCCGATCTAAGCGCATACCTCATCTTGCAAGAATATTCTGGGCCATTCATATCTCCACCATAATAGTCATATCTATCCACAGATTGCCTACCATCCCATTGATCTGTAAGAACTATATTGCTTCTCATTAAATAGTTATTGGTTGTTGTACTAAGTCCAGAAGACATGGTAGATTCAAATGGATTTCCGTAAGTAGAAGCACCACTTGTATTTTCCATCCCTTCAATAAGGCTTGCTTGAAGTCTTGGACCGTTCATGACAAAGTCTAAATTCGTAGTTTTTATAGTTTGTGCAACATTATCAAGTGATGCTTCGATTTGGGCAACCTTTGCATCAAACTCTGTCACTGTGACGAATGCGTTTGAGTCATTGGCGCCGACTGCATACGCATACGAAAGGCCGATGCCCATTGCAAGAATGATGCCGAGGGCATATGACATGCATCTTTTGATGTGTTTGTTCATTGTTTTCTCCTTATTGTACTGAAATGTTATACGAGAATACCAGAGGGTGTTGGGAAATAATTGTTCTTCTATTCTCATTATTTCCTTTTACTACTTATCTATAGTTCCACGAGGTGATGTTCATCTGTGGGAATGCGGCATAATTACCCTGTGTATTTATATTATTGTTATCTGTCGTATAATATCTTATCCATACATTAGTTGCATTAGATAAGTCTTGCGAAAAAGCGTTTGAAAAATAAAATGTTTGTGTCTGCTTTGAAGAATCGAGTGTATATATATCATTTGTAAATTGTGTTATGTCCATATCTGGAAAACGAGAATATTGCGAACCCTTGTTATTTGTGCCTACATACATAGCTGTTGTAGTTGATGACCATGATGTTGGTTCCTTTTCTTGATTTTGTGCAAAGTACACTGAGTTTGCTGGGTTAAACCCTCCGAGAATTAAAACTCTTGGAACTTCACATATGAGAGCACCTGAAAGTCCCGTTCCTGTAATTCTTGGGAATTTTTTGAATGGTCCCATGATTACTTCTACTGTACTGCTCGTTCCTGTAGTTTGTGTTGGGTTTGTATCTGTTATCTTAATATTATATTTTACTTTACAATTTGGAGCTGGTTCTATACCTGGCATCCATGCACATAGTGATGCAGGAATTTCTCTTGTAAGTGTTTTTACATTAGATTTTGTAAATGAGTTGACATAGAGAGTAAATCTCTTGTTAACATGAAGATATCCTTCATCACTTATTTCTGCAATGACATAATTTCTAAGTGGATATGTATTATTTCCTTGATTAGGCATAGCAAAATATGGTGATGAGTTATAGTGCATATATGTTCCTGAAAAAGACTTTACATTATCACATGTAAATTTATAAAGTCTCTGAATCATAGAATCAAGTTCATCTACCTTCCAATCAAGCTCGTAATACTTAGTAAGAAAAACATCTCTCTTTACAAATGCTTCTAGATCAAGATTTGTGGCAAATGTAGCAAATCCCATGCTCATGATAATGAACACACTTATAATTCCTGGAATCAATTTTCTTAAATTTAGTTTATTCATAACTTTTCCTCAATATCTGGTATATTGCAATCAATAAAATTAATTAATAAACAATAGGAATAGAATAATTTAAAGCAAGTGTTGTTGGTACTGTGGCAGCTGCACCTGAAATAAGATACTTAGTTGGTTTCTTTCTTACATGCCAATACTTTATGCCATTCTCGCAGTCCACGATTTCATATTCATAATATGGGTCATTATAAAGTCCTGTTCCTATATAACGTGGATCTGGATATATAGAAGCATAAGATGTGCTAGTTCTTCCTGAACCAGAACCATCATATATAATAGATCCCATAAGATACTCAACGTTATCTTGAGGAACAAGTCTGCAAAGTCCTATATTGGAACTATTGAATACATATACATCCTCTCCATAATATTCAGACACAGGTCTTACATATTGTATTGAGCACATATAGTCTCCTGTTGTCTCATCTAACCATGTTGAATAATTCATTGTAGTATTTGAATTAGTACTCAAATCTGAACGGTAAGAGTCAGCAAGAAATCCTTCATTCATATTACTATAATGATATGTTGTAATACTAGTTGTAAACTTATTTTTTGTAATTTTAGTTGTAAGTGTTGGAGAAATATATGTCCATAATTCTTTCTTGAATCTAAGAGTTATCCATCCATTTCTCATTCTCATAAGCTCATTGTTGCTTGGCATAGGAACATTTGGATCAAGCTTTACAAGTGAACCCCACCATCTTATATAATGTCCAAAAGAGCTATAGGTAATTAGGGTCATATACCAACCTGGATAATTTTCTACAGGGACAGCACATTTTCTCATTCCAAAGTATTGTGTACCAGTACCTGATTCAAGAGATGTCTTGGCAGAAATTTCATTCGTTATGTAATAGTTGCCATTCCACAATCTAAATAAATTAAGGTGTCTATATTGACCATCACTCTTTCCATTAATATCTGCTGCCCATCCAAGCGAACCATAATACCATTCATTGTTTAATCTAAGTCTTGGGAACATATTACCGCCATTGTAATAACCACCTCTTGCATTTGCAGCTGTGTGTTGACGAGTAGGTGAATCAAATGTTGTGAATTTCACATGGGTTGAACGATATTTATTAATCTCACCAAGAAGTTTTATTTCCTTTTCATTAAGCTTATCTCTAACCGATTCCATCTTAACTGTAAACTCAGCTCTTGTTACATATTCATCTGCTTCAGATGCTGTGATAGCATAAGAAACTCCTGCCATACCAACAAGGATGGTCGCAAGTGATATATATATCATTAAAGTTTTTCTAAGATAGTTCTTCATACTAACTCCTATTAATTTCTTGTTCTTGCTTTATGCACCTTGCAAAATTATTCATTAAGAATTGGTATCTCACCATTAAGATAAGACTTAAGTGCAAGACAACCTTTCTGTGGACTATAAACTTTAGCAATTACGTGGGCTGACTTATATGTAGTAGTAGTATCACTTACATAAATCTGATCATAAGCATTACCATATTTTCTTCCTTTCATATCTATAGGAAATAAATTCCATGCAAAATATGGTGTGCTTGTATTTTCATATCGTATGATACAGCTATTTGCTGGGAATTCAAATGTAACAGTAGCAGAAAGTGGTGTAACAGCACGAGTTAGCCAACCAGTTCCTGGATTTGATAAGTTATATGTTGTTGCACTATTATTAGTAGAGTAAATAAGATATGGTGGGAACATTGAATCACTCTTAGATCCTGTATATATACTTGTATTATTTCTTGCTAGTGTTTGTGGCCCTGCAGTTCCACCAAGATTCCACCATTCTGTGAGAGGAACTGTTGCAGTAATTGTAGTAGCTTGAGAGTAGTCTTGTATTTCTTTACTTAAGTCAACATAACTTGCTTGACCTATATAAATTCTTATTCCATCTGGATCTCCTATGCCAGCATAATAGAAAGAAAGAATTATGTATATATTTGGAGTGTCTGACTTAACTGCAAATCTACACATACATGGAAACAAAGTATTATTAACATCTCCTGCATAGGTTGGAATATTACCTGTTACAACTTGTCTACCATCCCATGTATCTCCAAGCATTACATAGTTAACTGGAGAATATCTGCTAAACCATGTACTTTCAGCATTGTCTCTATATGGATAATACATTACGCTTGCTCCGGCTAAGTTAGTACCACCTTTATTTTCAAAACCTTCTACAAGATTAGCTTGAAGTCTAGGACCATTCATTACATAATCCATATTGGTATCTAATATTGTTTTAGAAATATTATTAATTGAAGTTTCAATTTCCTCAACTCTTTCTTCATATTCTTGTATAGTAACAAAAGCATTAGAGTCGTTGGCTCCAACTGCATATGCATATGAGATGCCCATTCCTACTGCAAGAACAATCACAAGCACATATGACAAATATTTTTTTATATGTCTTTCCATATCCCCTCCTGCAAGGATAATTTTTATACAAACTAAGCTACATAAACAAAACATAACTTGCCAAGGCAAATTACACTTAATCTATGTTATTATTAATTTTACAAAATTTGCCCCTTAAATACAACGCATTTTAATACATCTTAAAGTAAATTAAGAAAATAAGCATCAAAAAAAGCACCTAAATAGGTGCTTTTAATAAGATTTATTGACCTCTTCTTGTTCTGTCAATTGCATAAGCATTGTAAGTCATTGTTTCAAGAACTTCTGCAGAATTTTGAAGATCAAGTTCGTATGTTGCTTCGTTGAAGTGACATCTTGTTCCAAAAAGTGTCATCCAGCCAGACTGAGCTTGTCCGAGATTTACTGCTTCTTCACTGAAGTAGTAAACTTTACCACCTATTACTCTGATTCCTGTAAGCATGGTTCCGAATTGATCGAAGTAATACTTGTGAGCACTTTGTGCATTAGAACCATCTGCTATAGTTGCAAATCCTCCAGCTATAAGTCCCATACCAGCTTCAGTAAATGTCCATGAAGTTCTGCTTGCATCATAGTTCCATGTTCCATATATAATTCTCTGTAATGGTTCTGCCTGTGCTGTTACATAAGTTCCAGCTGATGAACCAAGACCGCCTACTCCAAGTAATTGATTTTGTGATTGTAATAATGCAAGTGTATTAGCATCAAGTCCTGCAAGTGGATTAAATCCAAATCCGTTATCTCCCGCTCTAAGCATTGCTTCTATTGTTGCTGCATCATAACCTGCAAGTGCAAGTGCTGTAAGTGAATTTACATCAAGACCATTTATACCAGCTGCACCACCTAAGCCTGCAAGTCCATTAAGTCCTGCAAGAGGATTTAATTGATTTTGTCCAAGGAGTGCTTGTTGATTTAATAATGCCTGTTGATTTGCAAGTGCTTGTTGATTTAGTAATGCTTGTTGATTTGCAAGGTCAACTTGACGTTGATAATTATACATTGCTTCTATTGCTTCTTGCGATACTACACCCATTGCTTGAGCTTCTTGTGCAGATTTTATTTGTTCAAGTGCACAAGATGTAGGATTGAAGTAATAATATACACCTTTTATATCATGCCAATCTGTGAATGCTCTTCCTTGCTTTCCATTAGATTCTGGTTGTAAGTAATAAACTGCACCAGCATCTGCAATCCATCCTGTCTGCATTGCACCTTGTTGATTGAAGTAATACCATTCATTCTTGCCTGATGCATCAGTATAGATACTATTCCATCCTGTTACTGTATTTCCGTTAAGAGTATATGTCCATGTATTTGTTAGTGGCTCATAGTGCCATACACCTGCAGGTGATGGATCACCAAGTTTTGCGATAGCGTCGCCGCCACCGCCGCCACCGCCGCCGCCGCCACCGCCGCCGCCACCGCCGCCACCGCCGCCGCCGCCGTTATACTTCCATGAAGCGTAAAGTGTGACAGTATCTCTAACTGCATATTGTTTATATGTATCGTAATCAATAACTGTTCCGAGATTTATTTTTGTTCCAGATATAGAATTTAGTGTGAAGTACTGAAGTATATAATTAGGTCTTGTAAATTCTGATTTTACTGTATATGATGCTGTTGATGACCAAGGAATTATCTGCTTTCTTGAACCTGAATAGTTATCATCAAGAACAAGTTTGAAATCAAGATCCCATTCAATATAAACTTGAACGATACCCATAGCACCCTTGTTAATTGTAATTATTCCACCTGCGTCAGACACATTAGGTGATGTTGCAAACTTAATAGAATATTGTTTAAATGCTGCTTGAGCGACATCAGTTCTTACAGGAGTTGTAGCAATAACTACTGTATCTACTATAGTATAGAACTTAGGAAGTTCTGTAGGACCTGTATAAACTCCAGTATCAACGCCACCATCTAAGTCATAATACTTAATTGGATAATTAATTAATTCCCAAGTTGCATATATGCTTGTTGGTGCGTCTATCCAGTAAATTGTTCTTGAATCTACAGGCATAGAAGGTGTTTCAACTGTAGAATATGTTGATGTTATAAATCCTGTAAACTTATATCCATCTCTAGTTGGTGTTGGAAGATCGCCTACTCTTGTCTTGAATGCAACTGACTTAGTTGTCATAGTTACTGTCTTAACTACCTTTGTTACAGGGTCTTTTATAGTGAACTTACCACCATTTGCATACATAGTAAGAATATGTCTGTCATTTCCAAATACTGCATATAATTTTTCATCACGTGCAACTAAGTGCTTTGTCTTGTTAGTTACAAGGTAATTTGGTTCTCTTATTGCTCTTGTTGAACTTGCATTACTATCTGTAGACCATCCATAGAATTCATATCCATCACGATATGCATAAGGAAGTTCAATTAGAGCTCTCTCACTTGGCTTATTAGATGGAATTGTTGTTCCGTATTCCATATCAAACCAATCAGACTTTGTAGAGATAGCCATAATCTTTTCAAGTCTTACTGGGTCAGTGATTGTATTAATATCTACAAGATTCTTTCCTTCATAATACTTAGCAATATCAACTGCAAGTGTGTCATCTTTATAGATTCTTGCACCGGTTGCAATATAGTAGAGGTCATACTTCTTATTTCTCCATGTTGCATAGAGAATTGTATCTGTTGATCTTCTATATACATCACTTCTTGTTGCAAATATTGCTTTCTTAGGATTTCCCTTAGGAAGTTTATCATCTTCCCATATATCAATATTAGATTTTGTTGACCAACCAACGAAGTCATAACCTTTTCTTTCTGCAGTAGCGAGATCTTCCATATAACGGTCATATACAACTTTCTTTGTTCCAAGAACATTAGTCTTAGATGAGTCATATGTCTTACCATCTATCTTAACTACCGCATATGTTAATCCGTTACCATACTTCACGTCATTAGGATTGAATGTAAGTTTATATTTATTAGGTTCCCAAATTGCATAGAGATCAACAATATCCTTATCCTTAGTCTTAGCAGCAAGTCTTGATATCTTTTCCATATCAGAGAATGTTGCAAGGAATACAAAGTTGTTTTCTACCTTTTCTATATTTTCATATGTTAAGTATTCAAGAAGATTTTGATATACATTAGTTTCCTTAGAGATGTGACCAAATTCAGTCTTAAGTGGCATTCCTATTGAGTTAGTTGCAAACTTATGTGTGTACTTATACTTTGTTGTTTCACTTTGTGTTGTAAGTTTTGCATACCAACCCTTGAATGTATAACCTTCAAGTTCAAAATCATTCTTGGTTAAGTCAGCAATTTCTCTATATGCAAGAGACATTGATGCCATATTACCTGTTACTTTATTAATCTTAGAATTTTGTTCATATGTATTGGTCTTCTTATATCCATATGGTGATACTGGAGGTCTCTTATTAAATCTTATACTATATGTATGTTCAGACCAACTTGCAACAAGAACTGCTATAGAACCAGATGCTGCTCTTAAGTTCTTAACCTTTTCCATATCACTATATGTTGCTTTCTGTCCTATACCAATGATTTCATCGTAGATTAAGTTAAGAAGCATTCTCTTAGTTGCTTGATCTATTGTATTGTTAGTTACTTTGAATCCAAGATTCTTAGCAAGTTTTACAAGTTCCTTCTCTCCCTTAAGACCTGTGCCAACATAATCATCTGCCCTCTTAATAAATTCTTCCATAGTAATGTCTTTATTTGCTGTGTAAGGGAAGAGGTCTGTAATTTCTGTTATGAGATCACTTGCCTCGCCTTCTGATGTTGCACCTTCCTTTAAGATGTAATTCATATCATTTTCGTCAACCCAGTACTTGAATGTTGCACCATCAAGTGTGTATCCCATCTTAGATAACTTTCTTTCTTCATCATAAGACATACTCATTGTTGCAGTTACGCCAACAACTTCGTCATAGTATGGCTTAAATACAATCTTATATTTATTTGGTTCCCATATTCCATAGATAGAGCTGTTAGTTGTTGCCCAGTAATGAGTGTCTTCACGAACAATCCAGCTTGGTGTTTCAACTGTTGATGTTGTGCTTGTTCTATAATCTATATACTTATAACCAACTCTTCCTGGAATTGCAAGTGTTGCTATAGGCTTGCCAAATATTACAAGCTTAGAATATGTTGCAACTCTGTAGAGTTTATCTTCAAACTTAACTTTGAAATAACCGTAGTTAGAATTTACTTCTAGTTCATATCTGCTTGGACCAAATACTGCATAGAGATAGCTGTTAGTTGCAAGAGTATACATATCTCCTTCTAATACAAGATATGTCTTATCTTCTACTGCCTTTCTATAATCAGCATTGATATCACGTGTCCATCCATAGAATTCATATCCATACTTAGCTGCTTGAGCAAAGCTTGCAATCTTTCTATCTTTCTTATCTCTTGCTGGCTCAGTTGCACCGTATTCCATATCAAACCATACTGACATAGATGCAATAGAAATCATTTCATCTATATGGTCATTATTCTTAATCATGATGCCATCTATATATGTACCAAGTCTTGTTTGATAAATTCCTGTAGGTTTTACTTGTTTAACATCTATATCAGGATATAGTGTTTCACCATCTAATTCTAGATCATAATTTCCATCAAGGATGAATAAGCCCTTACCACCTGCTCTCTTTCCTTCTGGAACATTAGTTTCATATTCTGCAGGTTGTCCCTTAGCTACAGCTTTATTAGAGATGCTACCGCCAACTGTAATGCTACCAAGAGCTTTCATATTCTTATCATTGTAAATGATAGCTCCTGTTGCAATATAGTAAACTACGTATTCATTGTTTTTCCAAGTAGCATAGAGTGTTGTATCTGTTGCTTTTCTATATATATCTGATGAATTTGAATATACTGTCTTTGCTGGATCTGTACTTGGAAGCTTATCATCTGCCCATATATCAATATTAGATTTTGTTGACCAACCTTCGAAGTTATATCCTTTTCTTTCTGCTTCTGCAAGTGTTGCTATATATCTATCATACAGAACTGACTTAGATGCAAGTACACGTGCCTTCTTAGAGTAGATAACTTCTCTTGCATAGCTTATTGTTGCAAAGCTTGTTCCCTTGAATTCGCTGTCCTTCTGAGCAATTGTACCAAATGAACCTTGGTGCTTTTCATTCTTGCCATCTCTTTCTTCACCAATATAAACAAGTTCTTCATCTTGTTGAGATGCATCATTAGGGTTGAAGTAAATTGTATATTCATTAGGATCCCAAACTGCGTAAAGTTTAATTACATCCTTATCTACAAATCTTGAACCAAGTCTTGCAATCTTTTCCATATCAGAGAATGTTGCAGTAAATTCTGCACTAGACTTAGTTGGTATTGCTTTCTCATAACGAACTAGATCTTTAAGTGTTCTATAATTATCATCTAAATCTCTATAGCGAACATATCTGCCTTCACCTGCATAAACCATCTCACCATATGGAACAAGGTCTGCATTTTCTAACATAGAATTAGAGAATGAACTTCTTATTACATACTTAGGAGATACGCTATTGCTTGAAAGTTGTGCAATCCACTCACGGAATGTATAACCCTCTAATGTATAACTCATTGTTGCAAGTGCTTTTAGCTCTCTATACATGAAGCTTTGTGTTGCCATAAAGCCTTCAACTTTATTTTCTGCACCCTTAAGTGGTGATGTAGGAACACCCTTGTCAAATACTACATAGTAAATATGTTCTGACCAACTTGCAATAAGTATTGCAGTTGAACCACTTGCAGAACGGACATTCTTAACTACTTCCATATCGCTATATGTTGCTTTCTGTCCAAGACCTATGATTTCATCATAAATCATATCGCGAAGTGCAGCTATAGAAATAGTAGAATATTTTGTATTTTCTATTGTTTCTTCAAGATTAAGTGTTCTTGCAAGTCTTACTAATTCATCATAATTCTTTATTCCTGAACCAGTATAATCTTTATGCATAGCAATTAAATCTGCTATAGTATAAAGCTTCTGTATTCCATAAAGATTTCTTTCTGCAAGATTACTTATAGATTCAGATGCAGGACCAACGCCATAAGGCTCTGGGATGTCTCCTCCTGAAAGTCTTGCATTGATTATATCTAAAATATTTTGTTTATACTTATCAAATACTGGTGTGATATTAGATGTTAATTCATCTACCCAATATTTGAACGTTGCACCATCAAGTTTATATCCAAGGCTAGATAGTGTAGCTTCTCTATCATAAACCATGCTCATAGTTGCTGTTATTCCATAAACTTCTGGATCACCTGGTCTAAATGCAATCTTATAAACATTAGGTGTCCATTCTGCATATACACTTGCTGTTGCTTCTTTCCAGAATCTTGTTACTTCATTTACGGCAAATGATGGAGATGTTACATTGCTCCATGTTGCATATATGAATGCTCTATCTGGTGTTGCAAGTGAGAAGTATTTGAACTTATAACCAACTCTTCCTGGTGTAGGGAGTGTTGCAATTGGTCTCTGATAACGAACTAGCTTAGAATATGAAGCAATCTTATATACTTCGCCCTTATCTATCATATTGAAGTAGCCATCATTTGCCTCATATATAAGTGTTCTTGCTACTACATTACGAACTACTCTATTATAAGTAATCTTAACATTGTGCACTTCTTCCATATCCCAATCATTGAAGAAGAAGTCATTGTCTTTATAATCTGGACCTTCCCAAAGTATGTACTTATCTTGATCAGTTATCTTTCTTGGAGGGTCACCTACTATTCTATTTTCAACATAAATCTTATCTACATATGCTGCATATGGGAATTGTGCAACACGTTGTGTAGCTATAGGTATATTGTTATATCTATAATATAGATCATAATACTTAGAACCAAGGAAGAGTTTTACATCTGCCTTCTTACCACGACGATATACATCTTGAACATGTTTTACTATCTTTCTATCCTTGTGATCTTCATCTGCATAGAATATTTCTTCTGCAATCGTATAACCATCATTGAAGTTTTCTATCTTGTCTTCTTTCCAATCAAGGAAGAATGGTTCTTTATCTGTCTTCTGAACTGAAAGATAAATCTTAGAATCCTTATGTAAGATTTCACCTTCTATAACTTTAATCTTACCAGCGCCTTGGATGTAGATATTTCTTGCATTGTTGATAAACTTAACTGCATCACTAGCTACGCTTCCTACCTTAACAACCTTAGCTACTTTGTTGTTTTCTATTCTGATTGTCTTAGCAACGGCAAGAGCTGATGTATTATCAATATAGATAGAGCTATATGTTGCAAGTGATGTGCTTGCAAGTCTCATCTCAGCTCCTGCAACTACTCTCTTCCAATCCATGAAGTTATTTACGATTGATGCTGTTGCTTTTAACTCAACAACTGAGTTCTTCTGTATGCTGAATACTACTGTATTATCATAAGCAGTATTTTCTGAAATCATTGTCTCGCCGGCAAATGTTAACTTACTTAAGTTATTAACATCGAACATACCATATTGAGTTATATTATTTTGTATATTGGTCTTGTCAGCAAATGAAACTGTGCTCATATTTACTATTCTGAACAATCTATTTGCTGTCTTATTGTTAACTATGCTTGTTGATGCAAGATATGATATTTCACTATTATTTTCGCAATTGATGATGCTATCTGTAGCCTTATTACTATCTACAAGAGTCTTACCTGCAAATGAAACTGAGCTAAGCTTAGCTACATGTAGAATAGTCTTATCAGATTTATTGTAAGCGATATTAGTATCACCATTAAATGCAAGTGATGTCTTTTCTGCTACGTTAATTACCGCTACCTTTACATCATTTTCTTCTATATTAGTTTCACCTTCAAATACTACTGTGCTTTCATTTTCTGCATTTACTACATTTCTAAGAGCAGTATTCTTAAGCATATCTGTCTTATAGGCAAATGTTAATGAGCTCTTATTATCTACATCAAATAAGTTATATCCTGTTATATTTTCTATGATAGATGATGTAGCAAGAACATAAACTTCAGATTCATTGTCTATAGCAATGAGAGCATCTATATTACTATTAGTTGCAAGTTCTAATTTCTTAGTAAAGTAAACCTTAGAAGAATCTATATCAAATGTTCTTCCTACTATACTATTGTTCTTGTATACAAGTGAATCAACTTCGACAACTGAACTTGTTGACTTAATTGTTATAAGATTCTTATCATCACTATCATATACAAATCCACTTATTACTAAGTCTTTCATAAGAAGTGACTTACCACCAGCAAGTGTTATAAGACTTGTTGGAATATTAGATGTTGATGATATTTCAAATACTGACTTAGTAGAAACTTTGCAATTTGTAAGTACGAATGACTTTGTTGCAAGATGCTTCTGCGACTTATCTTCACCAAAGCTTAAGATTGCCTTGATAGAATTTACTCCGTATTTTGGATTAATTGCTGTTGCAAATGTTGCAATCTTAATTGAGTGACCATTGAAGCAGAGAACTTCTATAGTATCTGTTCCTTGATCATAAGCTTCTACATCTTTCATGAGAACATATCTGAAGTCATAATTTTCTCTATCGCCTTCGTTCATCACTTTCTCAGATTTATAGTGAAGTGTAGACCAGTTTCTTGCCTCTATAAATTCATCTACTTCCTTATGAGTACCTATCTCGCTTACATGGTCGCAAGTAGAACTTGTTGCAAGACCACATTCTTTATGAACATGTCCCTTAGTTACCCATACAAGGAATAGAACTCTATCTTCTTTAGTTAGAGTCTTAAATTCATCTTGGTATGTCTTCTTAGAACGAACTTCACAAGATGTTGTTGCAAAATTCCATGACTTAGCAAGACGACCTGCATCATCTGCCTCATAACCCATTACACCGATTAAGTAAGCATTTGCACGTCCAACAACTTTAGATTTATCTTTATTGAACACTTCAACTGGACGCTCTAAGTAAGCCATAGTTGCGTTCTTTCTAATATATTGTGGTGTAATTTCGTAGATGCCCGTTGTTATAACATCATCAGTATTGATGTCAAATGTATATTCATCAAAGTCTGTTCCAAGATATACGAATCTGCCATCCCTATATACTTTATATTCATCATTATCAGAATAGAATATATCTCTTACGATAAACTCGCCTGTATTATATTCATATACGCAATCCTCGCCCCAGCTATCATAGAATATTACTTGATTGTCCTTAGGAGAATATACATGTATTCTAGATGGAGATGTGACTGGATAATTCTTATTACCTGCAAAGCGAACTAACTTATCATCATACATATACAAGTTAGATTTGCTTGCAGCAATTCCATTGTCATTAATATATGTAGAACCACCAAGTGTTACATAAGTCATGATTGGTTCCTTAGTCTTGAATGTCTTGTAGAATGATGCAATGAGTGGCATAGAACTTATTTCGTTATTCTTTATTGCAGCACCATAGAGGTTGATGTGGTTCACATCACCAAACATAGAGTAAGATATTACTCCGTTACCTGTGTTGTTCTCAAATACTACATCATCTTTTCTATCAAGTTCATCATGTTTACCTGTAATATAATCTGTTTCTATAGTTCCGCCATAGATAGCAATTGCATTTTCATTATCAGAAACATAAGTTCCCTTACCTGCAAAATACTTAGAATCATCTATGATATAAACTGCACCACCTTCGTGTGCCTTATTATTACTAATTGTTGTTTCATAAGTTTGAAGTTCTGAACCAACTGCTATATAAACTGCACCACCAAAGAACTTA
Organism: uncultured Lachnospiraceae bacterium; assembly: GCA_946407765.1. GTDB lineage: Bacteria > Bacillota > Clostridia > Lachnospirales > Lachnospiraceae > UBA3633. The sequence continues at coordinate 37,035 of CAMJPD010000001.1, read as the reverse complement.
TCGTTAATTGAATCAGCTCTTGAAGATGTAGCGATATTATTTTCAAGTGTTACGTTCTTAAGTAAAGCCTTAGACTTTCTATATGCATAGATAGCACCACCATTAGCACCTACATTGTTTATAATTGATGATGTTGTAATTTCTATCTTAGATTTATCATCTATACTAATAGCACCACCATTTCTATATGCTCTATTACCATCCATATTAGAATTAGATATAGAAATTGTTGCCATGTTGAATCCATAAATTGCACCACCATAATATGCACTAAATCCACTAATATCTAAGCCATCCATATTAATTGTTGAATTATCTGCTGCAAGGAATCCACCTCTGAATGCCGATACATTACTTGTGCTAGATTTAATTTGAACTTTATTTATATCAAGATTAGACTTTCCTACAGCAAGTATGCTACCACCATCACCAGATGTTACATTGCTTGCAAACTCTGAATCACTTATTACACCCTTAGTGTTATCCAAATAAATTACTGCAGGCTGTCTTGTAGAAAGTCTTGATAAGTTAGTATTGTTAATTGCCTTATTGTCTGTATATTCAAAGTTGTCAACATTAATTAATGAAAGAACTCCTGCAGAATTATAAGCTCTATCATTTGCCTCAGGTAAATCTACAAAGAACTTTCTGTTATTCTCAAATCTATTATGTGCAACGCTTACTGTTGCTGCAGTTGCAATGTTTACAATTCCTTTTGCAATATTGTTGCGGGCAAATGAAGAAGAAGCAATGAGTACGCCTAAATTCTTAATTCCTGTAATGTCGAAGAGTCCTGAAGCAGAGTTATTGTTGAATACTTTAACATCATACATATCAACTTGCTTCATATTGTTAAGACTGAATAATGCGTTCTTGCTTGTTACAGTATTAGTTGCAATAGTTGTCATATTGAATGATATGCTACCACCATTCATTTCTACGAATGACTTATTATATCCATCTAGTATAGACATAGAAGAAATATTTAATTTCCAGAATCTTACAAATGCATTTTCATTATTAGATGTGATTATAGAAACATCTGATAGGTGTCCCTTGTTAAGAACGAATTCACCTATTCTTGGATCATTTTCTTCATGAGCTCTCATTTCTGAATTTGGATCTGCAAGACAGTCACAGATAGAAAGTGTGCCAAGAACATTCTTGAATAAGCCCTTGTCTGTGAAGATATTTAGTTTATATCCGTTAAGACAGAGTGCAATTGTTGTTCCTTCAGGTGCATCCCAGTTGAGTGCATCTTTTATAGTAAGGTCACCTTGTAATGCAAAATATGCCTTGCCTGCAAGAGCCTTATTAGCAATATACTCGCCCTTAAGTTGACTTATAGTTGTAACTGGTGTGAACTTAACTTCCTTATGTCCAAAATGTCCTGGTGTATTACTATGTTGAAGATCAAGACATGAAGAACTTGAAAGACCACAGATTGTATGGTTGTGAGTTCTGAATAGGTAAACCGTAGATAGAATATCTACTGGAACATAACCATCTACATCTGAAGTAAATACATCTGTCTCGTTAATGTCGTTGTAATAGTCTTCTACTATATCTCCTGTCCAGCTTCTGTCATATACAATATATCTAAACTTAGTTGTAACACCAACTTGAGCATTTCTATTAATCTTATAATTCTTATTTCCTGATACTATAACTACAAGGTCACTTGGAAGAACTAAGTTTGTCTTTCCGTTAAGACCGTTGTCCATAATATAGATATCACCACCAAGTTGTATATTAAGTCTCTTATACTTAAGTGCTACAGATGGATCATCTAAGAATTTCTTCTGATCAGCTTCTGATACTGTGCTCCAGATTGCCCCGCCTGTTATATCTCTATTACCTGCAATTGTTCCGCCATATAAATTTATCTTAGTCTTATATTCCCAAGAGAAGTATCCTATTACTTGATTACCTTGTGAACTTGTAAACTTAATATCTCCATCTTCAAGACTTCTTATATATTCTGTTTCAAATGTTCCTTGAGATACATGTATAGTATTGTAGTTATTATTAAATTCTGTTCCTTTATTAACCTTAGTATATGCATTACTTCCTACAAATATTGCACCACCAACAGACTCATATGTTACATCTACTGTTACAACTCCAGTAGCACTTGAATAAGTTGCTTCTTTAGTTATAGTAATATTTGCAACATGTGCGCTAAAGCTTGTTGATGAAATAATTGTCTTAGGACTTAATTTTTCTGTTGGACTTAGTGCACTTCTTGCTGCTGTAAATATTCCGCTACCAAGATGAGCCATGTTACCTAAGAATGTATTTTCACTAAGTGTTGCTACAGCATTATTTAATATAGAAATTGCACCACCGAGACCACCATCTACAAGGTCAAATGCTCCATTAATCATAAATTCTGACTTAGAAATATTTGCCTTACCTTCAAGATGGATTGCACCACCACTTGTGTATGACATATTTCTTGTGAACTCAGTTCCTACTATCTTTATTTCTGATTTCTTAGAAGCATAAATTGCACCAGCTACTCTATATGCTGTATTATCTTTAATTATAGAATCATTAAGTAAAAGTTTTGATTCATTCATTGCATAGATTGCGCCACCGCTATATTCACTTTCATTTTCAAGAATCTCTGCGCCATCTACTTCAAGACTTCCGTCATTGATAAATGCAAATCCACCATGAGAACCATAATTAAGTTGATGTATTCCGCCTTTTATGCGAAGTGATGCTTTTCTTAAAATTGCTACAGCACCAGCACCCATACCACCTATTGTTGTATTACCCATGAATGACATTGTTGAAATATCATCTGCCTTAGTATTTTCAAGAACGAGACCTGCTGCTATGTCATCCATACCAGATAAATTTTGGTTATCTGTAAATCTAAGGTTGCTAGATCTTGTGCTTATATTCTGAACATTCTTAATTGTAAGAGCTGCTGCAGATACAGCAAATTCATATGAATCTATGTAGCGATCCATCTTTGGAGCCAAATCAAATTCAGTCTTAATATTATTTTCAAATATTAAATCATTAAGAGATAGTTTTTTAGCACCATCAATATATATTACACCGTATGCAAGATCATTTCTTGCCGCATAAATCTTTTCTACCTTAACATCATTAGCATCTAAGTCTTTCTTCTTAATCATAATTGCTGCGTTGTTAGATATGTTATTTGCAACAGTAACTGAAGAAATTATTACTTTAGATGCATCAACTATCTTAATAAGTGCATCTTCACCAAACAAGCGTCCGTTATTATCTATAGATACATTACTTATAATTGCTGAGCCGCCTGTTACTGAGAATAAACTCTTGTTATAACCCTTAGCATCAATTCCTGAAAGTCTAAGTGAGTAAAGAGCAAGTCCAGAATATTGTCCGTGCGCATCAAATACGCCGTCATTCTTAGACCATGAACCAGTATTAGGTAATACTTCTATTCTTCCTGCTACATCATCTAATGTCTTAGACTTATCTGCAATCTTTCCATTTATATATTTATTATATGCACAGTCACAGAACGAAATTGTTCCAATAATATCATTGAATAATTTTACATTGCTTGGAATCTTGAGTGTGTGGCCATTAAGACATATAGAAACAAGTCCGCTGGTAAATTGCATTGGCCAGTCGTGCATCTTAGTGATTTCCAAATCATCTTGAAGGGCAAATGTCATCATTTCGGTGCCCTTTTCGTCTACATCAAAGTCGTCTTCTGTAAGAACGCTTCTATATGATTGTTGTTTATGTTCTTTATTATGGAGAGCACAATACATTGTATCTGTCTCACCACAGATTGTATGCTTGTGAACAAATTCTAAGTAGAGTGTATTATTAAATCTAACAACGCCATATTGCTCATTGTCTGAAACAAATGTCTTTTCATAAACTGCATTGTCATAATCTTCTACGCATCTTTCATCCCAGCTATCAAAGAATACTCTATGACGGAATCTGCCCCATACATGAATATATGTTTTGTCATTTACTTTATATGATGGATTACCTTGAACATTAACTATGAGATCATCTGGCACATGGAGGTTACAATTTCCAAGTGCACCATTTGTTGCAATAATTACACTACCACCAAGAGTTACTCTTGCTATCTTAGATAGATATTCTTTTCTTGCATCTGGATCATCTCTCCAGCCCTTTTCTATTTCTGAGTGAGTTGCATCAGCATATACGAAGAATGTTTCTGCACCATAACGTTCATTAGGCATGAGAATACCCTTGTTATTAGTTATGATACCACCATATAAATTTATTCTTGAGTTTCTTCTAAATGAATAGAAACCTATAACTTGTTGATGGTAGTTGTCAGTAAACATTTGCGAGCTTGCAAAGCTGCTTGTTGATATGTATTCTGTTTCAAATGTAGCATTTGACACATGAACTGCATTCTTATTATTAATTACTGATGACTTAGATGAAAGGTAAACGAATGCTCCTTCGTTGGCATATACAGCTCCACCAAGTGGTTGATAATAGAATACTGTATCAACATGGAGTCCGTCTGGACGGATCCAGTGTGCTGGAACTTTGCTTGATATTGCTGCTGCATTGAGCATATGAACTCTATTGAGGTTCAGTCTTGTCTGATAAGTATATTCTGGAGTTCTTGCACCATCTGCATATACAGCGCCACCATACGAAGCTGAGTTCTTATCAAATGTTGAATCATTAATATTTACATAGTTGAGTGGTCCTTGGTAAATTGCACCACCTATATAACCAGTATTAGATATAAATGTTGCTGTACTTATGTTTACATTACTAAACATTTCTATATGAACAGCAGCACCCATTGTTGCTATATTATTACTCAAGTTTCCTTCTTTAATATTAAGGTCAGAATTATTAACATAGACAGCACCACCAAAACCATTTCTCTGAGTTGAGTTACCTGTCATATTTGCCTTAGTTATATTAAAGTAAGCATCATCAATAACTATCGCACCACCATTGAGAGCTTTGTTACCATCTGCTTCTATGTAATTTATACTTGCAACTCCATATGTGAAATACATACTTCCTGCAGAAACTTTAGTTTCATTGTCCTTAAGAACAAGTTTGTTAATTTTAAGTTCTGTATTTTCTACATAGAATGCTGCAGGTGAATAACTATATCCTGCTTCATTTATATTCTTTTCAAATTCTAACTTATCAATATAAGATAAGGTGCCTATGTTCTTAAGTGTAAGTGATGCACCTGACTTTACATATTCTTGTCTATTCTTATCAAGTTCAAAATACCACTCACTTCTTGCATCTACAACTGTCTTACCCTTGCTATTATTATAGAAGGTTTTTATATTGGCAAATGTTGCTGTATCTACTGTATCAAGATAAATTACACCATAGTTAGATTCATTGCCCTTTGCCTCTATATTTTCAATTAAAACATCACCACCCTCTGAAGAGCCCTCATATTCATCATCATAAGGAATCTTCTGTATGAAGCCAGTTTTAATCTTGCTGTTTTCTATAAGGCTGTTGCGGAATCTTAAATTTCCTTTACCAACTTGTTTGAATAATGAATCACCATTTGAGAAGTTTTGAACTCCTGAAATTACAGAATCTTCTATAGTAAGATCTGCATCTTCAACACGAATGAATGAACCATCAAGTTTATTATCAACACTGAATCTATGATTTCTTGTTCCATCCATTCTTAAATTATAGACATCAACATCATGTCCCTTAGAATGTATGAGCGAAGTCTTCTTAATATATGTAGATTTAGTTGCGATTATAATTGCACCTATTGATACTGGACTTCTCTTGAGTGTTGCGCAATCACAAAGTATGAGATTACCATTCATATTACTGAATAGTGGAAGTCCTTGATCCACTGTTAACTTATGTCCATTAAGACATATTGCAAGAGTTTCACCTGCAATATTAATTGGCCACTTGTGAGTTCTTGTAATATGTATATCACTTAATAAATATATACCTGCTGTTCCACTAAACTCTTGGTCAAGTGCAGCTTCGTTTGCAATATCTAAGTAACCAAGCTTAGGGTGAACAACTCTGTGTGCGTTACATGGAGTTGCAAGACCGCAGAGTGCGTGGGCATGAAGTCTTCCCATATGAACAGTCTTACCAACAAGGAATGCAGTATAACCATCTATATCTGATAGGAAAGTATCTTCAACATTTCTGTTGTTAATATTTTCAACCATGGTTTCATCCCAGCTTTCAATAAAGAATCTGGATTTTTCAGAACCATAGATTCCGATCTTGGCATATTCAGTTAATGGATAATTTGGATTTCCTACTACTCTTATATCACTATAGGTAGAAAGTATTATGTCTATAGATAAAACCGGATCTACAAGCATGCTAGGATGACCATTATTCCATATATAAATTGAATGTCCAAGTTCTATATCTACATGACTTCCTGTTGCCATCTCAACACCACCCATTATAGGGTTACCTGTGATATAGCCACCATAGAGATATATTTTTGATGATGTACTATAGTAAGAATATCCAATTATTTGCTTACCTGTATTTCCTGTAAATATTATATCTAAGTCTGGATTTCCATGAGTTGCAATTTTAGGAGTCTTAGTAATAAATGTTCCGTTTTCTACGAATACTGCATTGTAATTTGCTGTAAATGAACTTCCTTCGTTTACAGTTACAATGGCATTCTTTCCAACATAAATTGCACCACCTCTTGTATCATATGTTACTGACTGAGTTGCTGATATAACATGTGTGTGTGGGAAATTAGGACCATTTAAGAATTTTGTTCCTTTAATATTAAGTTTAGATGTTGCATGGAAAATTCCACTTCCTGTAATATAGATTGCACCACCATAAAGTGCACTGTTGCCGTCAAATGTTGAATCTTCTATATTTACATCTGCACCATCAGATTCCTGATTTACTATAGCGATAGCACCACCTTGGCCAGCGCCATATGTATCGCTTTCATCTACTTTATTATTAGTAAATATTGTCTTCCTAATATTTACTTGCTTGCTTGCAGTAATTAATATAGCACCTGCATTATATAATGACTTGTTAGAATCAAATTCTGATTCATCCATTTCCATTGTTGAAAATTGTCCAAGATTGATTGCACCAGCAAAAGTCATTTCGTTGGACTTAAATAGTGTATTATTAATATTAAGTGCAGCTGTTCCATCTGTATTAATTACACCAGCAACTGCTTTATTAGATTCAAATGTAGCATACTTTGTTTCTAATTTACCACCATTCACATATACTATAGACTTTTGTGCTACATTTTCTTTTACAAGAATAGTTGTTCTATCTTCCTTAGTATTTTCAAATGTAATATTAGATGCATTAGAATTGAATAATGCATGGTAAGTTGTTTTATTTCTTTCTATCTTAGTGTGATTCTTAATTATAAGATTAGAGCTATTGGTTAAATTAAATAATCCTGAATACTTAAATTCATTATCAGATATTTCATTTTCATAACTTGATGTGTCATCTGTCTGGATAGTAACTGTAGAACCATCTATATTGAATAAATATGAGTCTGAATAGTTATTATTTATTTCTACATTATCTTCTATTATAAGTTCAGTATTTTTTAAATTGATTAAGCTCATTGAAGATATGTTGTTATTTAATTTTATTCCGTAGAATCCCATCTTGCCGCCTGTAGAATGTATGAGTCCATCTGGACTATACTTTTCTGTGATGCCATTCATATCTACATCTGTAAGTTGTGTATAACCAGATGTTTGTCTTACAAGTGGACTTGCATTAGTTTTTGTTGCTACTTTATTACTATAATCAACATTCCAGAAATTTATCTTTCCACCATTGTTCTCAAACACTGCATGTGTTCTTGGTGCAACTTCATGAGGATGTGCAACAACTTTGATTTCACCTTTCTTTGGACTATAACAATCGCATATATTTAATTCAAATCCCTTCTGTGCTTCTATATATGCATTGTCACCAAAGAATGTAAGTGTATGTCCATGAAGACATATTGTTACATTCATATAGTCGCAAAGATATCTCTTATTAACTACAAAGTCTCTATCAAGATATATAAATTCACAAGCAAGAACATCTGTATTTCTTAAAGCAACTGTAATTGGTGTCCATCCATCAAATATTTCTGTTGATGTTGGTGCATCTTGGTGACTATATTGAACATCTTTATCTGCATAACGACCAAGAACTAAGTTCTTATAGTGATCACAATCTACTCCATTAGCACATCCGCATATCTTGTGTGGAAGTGTTCCATTAGTAGATGCAAATACACCAAGGATTATTACCTTTGGAATTATAATTTCTTCATCTAATTCAGCTGCTAATTCTATAAATTCTTCATCTTCTGTATCTGCTTCTGAGCTTGTAGCACTTGCGGCATTTGCAATACCAAAAAAGTCCATAAGGGCGCTCTTTATTTCATCAAGCAATTCCTTATTATCTATTTCCATGCCAGCAACTACATAATCTTGCCTATTTAGGTCGGTTTTTACGATTTTTTGCTTATCTTTTTCTTCATCTGTTTGAGCAGAAAACTCGTCAGCATCTGACTTAAGTGGACCTATGAATGAGCTATCTGTTTTATCTTCAGCTGTTGTCTCATCTTCAAGTTTATTATCTTCAGCACTCTCAGCTTCTACTTCTGTTTCTTCCTCAGTAGTTTCTTCTTCCTTACTAGCTTCTTCTGGATTTATGTCAAATGCAAAAAGACCTGTTGGAAGCTTTAATTCCTTAAGTTTTGAATAAATATCATCTGATAATGTTTCATCTACTGCTGTTTCTGAATCAACTGGTTTTGTTTCTATTATTGTTTCTTTGGTTTCTTCTTGCTTTCTAGTTTCTTTTTCTTCTTCTCTTTTCTGAGATGGACCAAGAGTTTTATCTATAATCTTTTTTTCTGAAGTATCTTCTACTTCTGCTTCTGATTCTGCTTTTACTTCAGACTTTGTTGCGATAGCATCCTTTCTTATACCTTGAGCAATTTCAATTAAAGATCTCTTTTCTTCTTCTGGATTTACTATCTTATCTTTTATCTCTTGCTTAATTTCTGACTCTGTTACTTTAATATAGTTCTTGGCAGTCCACTTTATAGGAACACGCATTATTTTTTCTTCACCGTATTCATTTCTGAGAAGTACTTTGGCAGACTTTGCAAGTCTATCTTCAATATGTTTTATATTTGCAATAGCTGTACTTGCATATACATATGCTTCTGATACTGTTGCAAAATATATTTTTACAACTTTCCACTTAACTGCAACACTTCTTGTTGCAGTAGAAACTGTTGCATTAAGTAATTCAATATTATCCACTTCAGAAGATGTTGCTATATCTCTTACTAGTTCTGACTTAGTTGATAATTCTGATAATTCTGATAGTGTTGCTCTCTCTACATATGATGGTGTAGATTTATTAACTGTTATAACTTCTGCATCTGACTTTGTTGCAATAATTTCTATATCAAGTTCTATATCTGAACTTGTTGCAATATCTATTACATCTACTTCTTCTGCATCTGATGATGTTGCAATATCTTCTACATGTGCAGGCGTTGTTTCTAATTCAACATCTTCATTATCAATTTCAGAATCTGTTGCTCTATCTACTTCTATATCTACATACGGTGCAGTTGTTTCATAACTTGCATCAACAGTTTCCATTGCTGTCTCATCAATAGATGTTTCTGCTACTTCACTTGTTTCTTGTTCTTCTATTGTTTCTACTTCAGAACTTTCTTCTTCTGCATCTTTCTTAGTTGTTTCTTCTTCTATTGATGTTTCTTCTGCTTCAACATAAGTTTCTTCAGATTCTTCATCTGATACTGTTTCTTCTTCAGTAGCTTCTGTTTCTATTTCATCATCTTTTTCTTCTATATCATCTGTTTTGTCATTTTCAGATTCTTCTTCGCTAGTTTCTTCTTCAACTATTTCTTCTTCATAGTCATTTGGATCTTCTGGTTCTTCTTCTACTATCTTTTCTTCTATTTCTTCATCGTCGTGTATTTCTTCTTCGTTAATATTTGCAGTATTTAACTTATCGTCTAATGCTTGTGCATTGTCATTTGATAGATTTGCTTCGTCTATCTTATTCAAATCATTATCAAGAGAATATGATTCTTCATAATATTCATAAGAATATGTTTCTTCAAGATATTCAAGATAATAATTCTTAGGTTGTTTTTGTTCTTTAGAATTTTCTTCTATTATATCTGATACTGAATTGGCAAGCGTAAACAAACCGTTATTAGAAAAAACGGTTGCAATAGTAAGACATACTGCGATTACTTTCTTATGCTTTTCAAAAAAACCTAAGATGTTACGCCTCCTAATTTTAATTGTGCACACTAAATCTAGTTAAATTTAGAATTTGACACAAGTTAACACAACAAAACAGCACAAAAAATATTTGTTTTCTGCTATCTAGTTATGCATATATAATTATAACCTATATGATATTTTTTTGGCTTTTATTGATTGCTTTTTTTCTTAATAATTATTAATTTTACTTAAAGTTTGGATTCTTTTATCTTCTCTGCGCCCACATATAGTTATGGCCTACTACTACATCTAGATATAGAATGGGATATAGTTTGAAACAATTTTCTATTTATTTTTTGTTCCATGAGGTGAGGGTCCATCCGTCAATTTTGTGTTCGTAAGTTCCGCTTACTGTGCCGACTGCTCTAATCCAAACTTTATCATAATTAGATAAATTTGTTCCCCATGTTGTGTTTGCATAAAAATAACAAGCTGTTGTAGAAATTTTGCTTTTGTCGCCACGATAGAAGTTGTCTTCTATATCTGCCTGCGTCGTAACGCCTCGTAGTAATTCTCTTGGGATGGTTGAATAGCTTTGTGTGTTTTTATCTGTTTGGAGTACGGTAAGAGAACCTGTCATGCTTGTCCAGCTTGTTGGTTCTGTTTCGGTTCCGTATCTATATGAAACACTTGCCATGTCAAATGAGAGTGGGAAAAATTTTGTGACTGAGCAAAATGTAGAGGCCTGAGTTGTGAGGGTTGAGATGTTTGGGAATTTTTTAAATGGTCCCATAATTATTTCTTGTGTCCATGTTGCACTTTGTGAGGCAGATGTTGTGTTAGGCCAGGTTCTTGTTAGTTTTGCTTTTATTTTTGTTGTTGGATATAATTCAACTTCGTTTCGCCAGAGTGCAAGACTTGCTGGAAGTTCTGCTTCATATACATCTGCCTTTGAATGGTTTCCAAAAGCATTTATTGCATCGGCTGGGTTGAATCTTAGGTAGCCTTCTTCAGATAAGTCGATTATTGGATCCATATTCCAGTGATATGTTTGAGTGGAAGCTCTTTGATAAGAAATTGTTGTTCCGTTTACATAATTTCCTTGACCGCCAAATGACACAACATTAGTGCATGTCCATTTATATAATCTTTCAATTGATTTTTCTATGTCATCAATCAGCCAATCAAGTTCATAATATGTTTGTTTATGGAGATCTCTTCTTACAAATGATTCCATATCAATATCTGTGGCAAATGATTGAAGTGCCATGCCTATAACTACTACTATGCTAATTATTCCTGGAATTAATTTTTTTATATTTATATTCTTCATATGTCACCGCCTTAATAAACTATAGGAAGTGAGTAGTGTATGCCTACTGAAGTTGGAGCATTAGATGTTGCAGAACTAGGGGCTAATGCTGGTGGTTTATAAGCATGCCAATATTTAATTCCGTTTTCACAATCTACAAATTCATATTGCCAATATGGATCTTCTAGCAGTCCAGTGCCTATGAAACAAGCTGATGGAACATAAGGAGATGACATTGATGGCTGCCAAGTAACTCTGCTTGAATAATATCCATATAAGTTTCCACACATATATTCAACGTTGTCTGATGGGATAATTTTACAAACTGTTATATTTGAATTTGCTAAATAATATACATAATTATAATAATTGGTCGTATCTGTTGCATAGCATCTAGAAAGACCTCTTATGGTCATCATAAAATCGCCTGTTGATTCATCAATCCAACTTTCGTAAGTTGCGCTTTGAGTTCCTTGGGCAGCAAAATCACTATACTTATCAAAAGTGAGAGGAGCTATCACGAGTGGACCTTGCCAATAATCACTAGTATATGTAACTGTGTTTTTTGTTGTAGTTAACTTTGTTACATTATCACCACAATATACGAACTTATCTTTTTTAAAGCGAAGAATTAGTGTATCTGAAGTGCTTGGGTAATTTATAGCATTTGGGTCGAGCCTTATTATTGAACAGTAAGAGCCTATATAACTATTGGCTAGATAATAGTTTCTTACTTCCAAATACCATCCTGGAAAATTTTCTATTGGAACAGAATAGTTTACCGTAGGATAATAATGTCTTGAATTATCATCATATCCATATATATTTTTTGTTATATAGTAATTGCCATTCCATAATCTATATAAACAATAGTTTGTATATCTACCAAGTTTTTTATTTGTGGCACTGCCATTTGAAAAACCCCAGCCATAATTGGCACTGCCTCCAGATATTTTTGGTCGTGGAAATACATTTCCTCCGTTGTAATATCCGCCATCGGCATTTGTACTATTGTAATATTTTGTTGGAGTGTCCCATGTTACAAATTTAACATTTGTTGTACGGTATTTGTAAATGTTTTTTAATACCTCTCGTTCTTCCTCGTCTAATTTTTTTACAAGTCTTGCAAAATCAACTGCAAATTCAGAGCGAGTTAAAAATTCATCGGCATCAGTAGAACTTACTGCATAAGCAACACCTACCATACCACATAAAACTGTGGCAAGAGTTAGGTATATAATTAAACATTTTTTTATATATTTATTCATCATCTGCCTCTACCTTCTTATTCATTCATTATAGGGATTTCGCCGTTAACAAAAGTTTTAAGACATAGGCAACCTTTGGCAGGACTATATACTTTGGCAACAGAACCTCCCCATTTTCCAACTAAGTCAGTTGTTACTCTATCGCCGGCTGTGGCAAATTTACGTGTTTTCATATTACATGGAATAATATCCCAAAAATTTGTTACTCTAGACCTAATAGAATTAGCTCCTGCTGGAAAGTCTATTGTGTATGTTATTGATGCTGCAGCAACTGTTTTTCTGACATATGCATCGCCCGTATTACTAAATCCGTCACTTGCATTGATTGTAGAATCTGTATACTCTGCATTTCCTGCAAGATTATATCCGTACCATACTCTTGAGTTGGTTCGTGATACATCTTCTATAGTTTTTGTCACACTTTGATAGTGAACCCAGTCAGGACGAGGTAATTGAACAGTTAAAGTTCTTGCAGGAATTGCAGATGTTGAATTATAAATAGGATAAGTTCCCACTTGTACATAATGCAAGAAAACGGCAAATGGTGAAAAAACTGAAACTATTAGATAAATATCAGGAATATTTGTTTTCAATGCCATGCGCTCTCTTAAACCGTGGAGTGAATATCCCGTTGGACTGTTATCTGCCCAAGCTACTTGTTTTACCTTTTGTCTACCATCAAATGTGTCTTGTAAAAATATATCGTTTCGTGTAGGATATAAATCCCAAGTAGAAGTTGTATCGGAGTGGGTTGGAGAAAACATTTCATCATGTCGTATAATTGCTCCATTATTTTGCCATCCTTCTGCAAGACTTACTTGGAGTCTTGGACCGTTCATGACAAAATCCATATTGGTTGCATTTATTGTTTTTGTTACATTGTCAATTGAAGCTCTTATTTGATCTGTTTTTTGTTGCCATTCTGTTTTTGTCATTAAATTATTTGTGTCATTGCCGCCGACTGCATAAGCGTATGTAACGCCTATGCCAAGTGCGAGAACGATGGCTACAACATATGACAAAACTTTTTTTATATTTTTACTCAACGTAAAACCTCCTGGACGAATGCGCCTTCTTCTATTTTATCACATTTTACAAGAGAATTTTATCGATTAGTGAAGTCGCAACCTGGACGCAGCGGGTTACGTCGGCGATGTCGACATATTCGTCGGGCTTGTGGGCGAGAGCAAGGCTCCCTGGGCCGTAGGATGCGCAATTTATATTTTTAAGAGTTGAGGCAATGACTGCTGTGTCGGTGTAACCTGAAAAATATTCTATGTTGGAATTTAGATTTAGACTTTTTAGAGTGTCCACAAAAATTTTTATAAATTCTGAGGAATCATCTTTTTTCACATATGCTCTATCACCAGTTATTTTATAAGATACTATGCTGTTTATGCTTACTGCATCTGCCTGCTGAGACTTATTTGCTTGAGATACGCCCTTCTTTTGAGGTTCTACTTCCTTTGTAAGTTTTGATGCAAGATTTAATTCTGCCATTACTTCACGTACTGCATCATAAAGAAGAGATAGAATTGTTTCTCTATCGCTAGGCGGAGTAAGTCTTATGTCAAGTGTCGCGCTTGCTTTATCTGGAACGACATATGGTTGGTAGCCGCCGCTCATGAGGCCGATAGTCATGGTTGTTTTTCCAAGTTCATCATCTTCTTCTAGCTGAGCGATTTTTTTGTTTAGGCTATATATTATAGAAGATAAAACTATGTTGGCGTCTATTCCTTCGTGCGGCATAGATGCGTGTGCAGTTTTTCCTGTGATATCAAGTTCTATCCACAGTCTTCCCTTGTGCGAAACCTGGAGTGAGCCGTCTGTTGGTTCAAAATCAACAACAAAACTATTGCTTGCCACCCAGCCTGACTTAATTGCTTTTTCAACACCGAGCATAGTTGCTTCTTCATCTACTGTAAAAATAATTTTGAGATCTCTTTTTAAATTTTCTTGTTTATAATTTTTAACTGCATAGGCAAATGCTGAAAGTGCAACAGCAAGACCCGACTTCATATCACTTGAGCCTCTGCCATAGATTCTGCCATTTTCTTCATCTGCAGAAAAAGGATTTTTTGTCCAGCCATCACCTACAACTACTGTATCCATATGGCAAATAAAAACAAGCTCTTCTTCTTTTTCTTGTTTTGTTGATGGAAAGATTGCCATGAGATTTTTTCGGCCGCCGTCTACTTCATCTTCAAAAATCCGAATGCCGTATTGTTTTAAATCAGAAAGAGCAGAAAATAAAAATTTTTCCACTTCAAATTCATATTTACCTGGGTCGGTAGATTCTATAGATACTAATTTTTTTGTAACCTCTACAGCATCCATGAGCATTTCCCTATCCTTTTTTATTTGCTTGCAGAATTAAGAACTATATCGTCAACATTACCGTCTGAGTCAAGTGTGTAACGAAAGTTGTATGTGCGAAAGTAATTTGGTTCTAAGTTTGCAGAGTAGCCATTAATCCCGTAAGTTTCTAACTTAAATTCTTTATCTTCTATATTAACAGTACAATTTATTTCTAAATTCTCTATTTCGTCTATATTAAAATACTTAAGTAAATTTGTGTTAAACTTTGACTTAAACTTTTCTGTAACTGGGCAATCATCGAAGTTATTGCGATTTTTATCAAACAACGATTTAAATACTTCTTCATAGCCTATTAATTTCATCAACTCAATAACTTCGTTTCCCGTTGCCTCGTCTCCAAGAATGCTAGTTGGAATATAATAATTTACTATATATTTTCTAATCTTCTCTGGATAAATATTTCTCTTTGCATAATTTAAATATTTGTCACTAATACTAGAAGCAGTAAAACCGTAGTTCCTTATAGAGGCAGATAAATCGTATGAACGATTTACATAATTAAAAAAGTAAGCTCCTATAGCAGCAACCCCGATCAGTAATATAATAAGCAAAACCTTTTTCTTGTCCATTTACCTGCCTCCTTTAAACCTTATAATCGTCACATAAGGAAGATTCTTATCTTCTATGTCATTGCTATGAAAACCATCTTCTTCAATATGAAATTCTTTATTCAAAGTATATGTATTATGAACTCTACCCCATCCGACAACTTTTCCATTTCCTATGTAAAATTCCACATGGTCTTTTCTATAAATAAGATCGCCTGCCTCTAAATCAAATTTTGTTCCATTGTAATGAGGCTCTGTATGATTATCAGAACTTTTTGCCTTAAGAGTATCCCATTTTATTAAGTCGAACTTTCCTGTTGATAATATCTTGTTAGTAAAATTATTTCTATCGGAAAACATTGTAGAACTTGTCCCCCACAAATCTATTCCATTGCCCGTCTTATCTGCCATTATTTTTTTAGATAATATTTCCTTGTTTATATAATGATAATAGACAGCTGCTGCAAATTTTGAACAATCATCTACGACACAGTAGTTTTTCCATTCACGGGCAATTTCCTCTCCATTAGGATTTTTTAATATTTGCCTGCTTGATTTACTGTACTTATTGTCTCCAAATCCATATTTTAAATCCTTAAACAAATCACATATATATGTTACTAGTGTTGTGGGTTTGTTTTTGTCATCATAAACTACTGGTAATATCTTCTTACTATCATCCAAAGAATAAGATAATTTATAAGTTGACTTATAATTCTGCCATCTCTCATAAGCAGACTCTTTTGCTGTATTACTTGCTATAAGTTCAATGTTTTTGACACTCTCGTTTCCTCCTTGGTATGTATAAATATTATCTACATACCATTCGCCGACTTCAAATAAACATATTAAAAATGCTTGTTCTTCTTCATCATGAGAAGCAAAATCGTAGAGTCTCATAAACTTTTCTATTAGATTAAAATCTTTATTCTCATAATCTTTTAAATTAACCTTTAAACCAGCCCAACATGTTCTGCATATATCATAATTGTGGTTTTTTAAGATGTTTTCTATATTGTCATTGGTTTGCTGAATATTATCTCTATTAGTTATTATTTTGTTTCCATGAGTATACGAATGTACTTTTCCTGAAGACTTATTAATTATATATTTATATTGATTGTTATGTTGGGTATCTATACTTTCTATTATGTTTTCATCTAATTCATAACTATTTTGTATTGAAAATAGACTCGTGCAGGAAACACAAAACACAGTGGTTATTATAATTATCATTTTAGGTATGAATTTATTCATGGTTCGAGGGATGCAAGAGGAACTACATAGATGCCGTCTTGTCTCTTTACGGCATATTCACCTGCAGTAAGTACCATCATAAATTTTGGGGGGCGCATTTTCTTGGCCATGCAGAGAGCTTTCAATTTAAGAAGGTTGGAAGAACCCTCTTCTATGCCATCTGTGCTTCTCAACTTTATTTCTATTGCTCCCCAATCACCGTTTTTAAGATGTATTATTGCATCAACTTCTAGGTTGTTTCTATCTCTATAGTGAAATACATCTCCATCTAAAAGGTCGGCATAAGACCTTAGATCTCTGATACACATAGATTCAAACATAAAACCAAATGTTTTCATGTCGTTTATGAGATCTTCTGGGGAAATCTTTAGCGTTGCTGTAGCTATAGAAGGATCTACAAAATATCTGGTATCTGTTGTTCTTAAGGCGGTACTTGATCTTAGATTTTGGTTCCATGATTTAAGTTCTTCTATTACATATATTTTTTTTAATGCATTAATATAAGAAGAAACTGTTTTAGCATCAATCTGAATGCCTTCGTTTTCTTTAATATCGGCAGTCATTTTTTCTAACGACATTTGGCTGCCTATTCCTCTGGAATATGCCCTCATGACTTTTTCCAAACGGTCGGGGTTCTTTTTATTCTTAAAAACTTTATTTATATCTTCATTAACAAGACCATCAAGAAAATTTTCGGCAAGTTTCAATTCGTACTTTTTGTTTACATTGAATATCCCTGGCCAACCACCTCTACATATCAAATATGCATAGTCTTCTAAATTTTTATCACATGTTACATCTAGCTTTATATCTTGTGCAAATAATTTTGATATGGAAACGCCTCCGTTAGAATCACCTGATTCGTATAGGGACATTGTGCGCATTATCATAGGAGAAATGCGACCTATACCGCTATGTGAATATGAATCTTCATCAACTGGTGATGCAGAGCCAGTTAAAATAAATTGCCCCATCTTATTTCGTTTATCAACTTCATATCTAATCTGGTCTTTTATGAAGGCTATCTCCTGCCATTCATCGATTAACCTTGGAGTAGGACCTTCTAAAAATTTACTTGGGGCATTTTTTGCGAGTTCAACATTTTTATCCTTTTCATTCAAATCTTGCATAAAAACATTGCTCTTGCTATGCTGCATCGCAGTGGTTGACTTTCCACACCATTTAGGGCCCCTAATTTCTAGTGCCCCCGTGTATTTTAGCTTTTCTTCTATTATTTTGTCGGCAAATCTTTCTTTATACATATTTTCCCACTAATTTATAAAGATTTTAACCGGTTTCTCTTTGGCGGTCCAGCCAAAAAACCTTTAATTTATGGGCATTTTATCAAAATTTGGGTCATTTGTCAATGAAAATTTGGTCCATTTGTCAGGCAAAATTTGGGTCATTTGTCAGTGAAAATTTGGTCCATTTGTCAGACAAAATTTGGGTCATTTGTCAGGGAAAATTTGGTCCATTTGTCAAATAAGAATAATGGGGACGGTTTGGATAAATAACTCCGTCCCCATTATTCTGTTTTAGTTGAGGTGATTGATTCTGTTATATTCTTGGTTGTATGCTATGACACCAATTTGAGCAAGTGTTGAATCTGGGTTTGCATTATCAAGTTCGAATGTCTGCTCATTGAAGTGACATGGGATACCATCAATTACTGTCCAGCCAAATACTGCTGCACCAAGATTTGCCTCAAGCTCACTGAAGTAATAAATCTTCTCGTTGATGATTCTAAATCCTGTTGCCATATGACCAAGGTCATCAAAGTAATACATGTTTATAATTCCGTCTGCTGTCATGTTGTTGATTCTTGAGAAGCCTCCTGCAAGAGCAACACCTGAAACGTTGAATGACCATTTATTAGTTAATGCGTTATATACCCATCCATTTCCAACAAGTGGTGGCTGAGATACATGTGGTGCGGCAGAGAACGCCTTACTTACTATCAATGCATCTGCCTGCATCTGTGCAAGTTGATTTACGTTGATACCTATTAATTGCTCTACTGATTCTGGTGAGAATCCCATAGCTACAAGCGTTTCTCTTCCTAGCATTGCAAATCCCATAAGGGCATCTTTATTAGTAACTGTTGCAAAATTAAGTGGAATTCCTGTAAGCCCTACTGCTTGTTGTGCACTAATGAGTTGACCATAAACTTCAAGAGCTGCTGTCTGGAATCTTGCTTCTTCACTCATTACTCCATGAGCAAGAGCTTCTTCTAATGTATAAATATTTTCAAGTGCACCATTTGCCTCATTGAAATGATAATACATTCCGCCTATTTCATGCCATCCCTTATATGCTCTTCCTTGGAATCCAACATCACTTGTCTGTAAGTAATATACATTACCTCTTTCTTCAAGCCATCCTTTCTGCATTATTCCTAAACTATCAAAGTAGTATAAATTATCACTTCCATTTATAGTTATCTGAGTCCATCCTACTGCCTTCTGTCCACTTGTTTCATAACTCCATGATCTTGTAAGAGGATTATAAATCCACTGACCATTAGAACCAATTCCTACATTAGAACCACCGAGCTTTGCAATGGCGTCACCGCCGCCACCGCCGCCGCCACCGCCGCCGCCACCGCCGCCGCCGCCACCGCCGCCGCCAGTAGCTTGCCATACAGCATAAAGTGTTATTGTATTATTTGTTGCAAGTGGTGTATATGTATTGTAATCAATTACTGTTCCCATAGAGATAACAGTTCCAGTTCTTGGATTATTTAATCTGTAACTATTTATAATATAACCAGATCTATAGAATTCTGACTTAACTGTATAAGAACTTGATGCATTGAATGGAATTATTCTCTTAGGTGCTGGAACATTTCTTCCTGTGTAGTTTGGATTAACCATAAGTCTTGTCTTAAGATCCCAATTTACCCAGATTTCTATATTGCCTGATGAACCTGCATCAATGTAGATGAATTTACCATCTGGTGATTTATGATATACAACATCACTTGACTGAGTCTTCATATCAAAGCTTTCAAATAAGTCATCATTCCATGTTGGAATTGTAGTTGCAGCTGCACCAAATACAATGTTGTACTTAACTGGAAGTAAGTGGTTGTTACCTTGTGTCATATCAAGTGCACTTCCATCAAATTTATTTATGTATGTAATACTATAAGTTGTAACTTTCCATGATGCGAAAATCTTACTATCTGTAGATACCCAATACTTAGTATTCTTATCAACTATCATTGATGGGGTTTCTATCTTAGATGTTGCAGATGTCTTAAAGTTTTCAAAGTCATAACCTCTTCTCTTAGGTGTATAGATTGTATCAATCTTCTCATTGAAGAATACAGACTTCTTATAACTTGGAACAGAACTTGATGCAATTATAAATTCACCGCCTGCAGCATCAACTGTGAGTTCGTATTTTACAGGACCTATGATTGCATAAATATTTACATCTTCCATGCTCTTAAATATATCTGAATCTTTAATTACATATCCTGGAACATCTATCTTTCTATAATTTGGATACTTATCATATGTCCAACCATAGAAGTAATATCCTGAATTTGGAATAGCTTCTGCAAGAGATGCAACAACATCATATCTCTTATCTACATATGCACTTTGTGTAGCAAATACATACGTCTGGCCGCCAATTACTTCAGTCCATGGATGGTTGTCATTTCCTTTCTTAAGCTTAATTGTTGTAGAATTTGTTGCAACATAAGTTATGATTCTTTGTGAGCTTTCCCATATTGCATATAAATCAATTATTTCGCCATCATCATATTTTGCACCAAGTCTTGTTATCTTTTCTGCATTGGCAAATGTTGCAAAATAGTAACCTGGCTCTGATTTTGTTGGTATGCTTGGTTGATTATTCAATAATTCAAGTAAATCTGCTGGTATCTTAGTAAACTTCTTGTTCTTCATTCCGTTCTTAGCAGAATCAGATGAAGTTGCAAGACGTGCAAACCAGTATTTAAGTCTATATCCTCTTATATCAAATTCAACATTATTTAGGTTCTTTTGTTCTGTGTAGAGAAGACTTTGAGTTGCCATCTTTCCTACTATAACTTTTTCGTAACTGTTCTTGAAGTTTGGTTTTGCTAAGTTAAATCTTATGTTGTATCTATTTTCTGACCAGCTTGCAATAAGGAATGCTATAGAATTAGACGCTGTTCTTATATTATTTACCTTTGCCTTATCAGCATAACCTTTCTTCTGTCCTCTTGAAATGATACCATCATAGATAGCATTTCTAAGCATAAGCACACTTTCTGTTGATATATTCGCTTCTGTTACGCTCTTATCTAAGATTTCTAATTCTTTGCCAAGTGCAATAAGTTCTGCAAGTGTTACTCCATCTATAGAAATAAATTCTTCATCTCTTGCTGCAAGATCTTCTATAGTAACTTTTGTTATACCATAATCTGCTACATTATCTATTACACTTATATTAGGATCTGAACCATAACCATGGAGTAAGTTTTGTCTTGCAAGGTCTGCTTCTGAATATGTTGCTGTAAGACCATATAATTTAAGTATTGCATCTTTATTAAGAGCATCCCTCCAACCTGTGAATGTAAATCCATCAAGTGTAAAGCTTACTGTTGCAAGTGTTGTTTCAGAGTCAACATAAGCAACTATGTCATCCATATGACCTAGAGTTTCACTATAAGTACTAATAAATCTGATTATATATTTATTAGGAAGCCATCTTGATTCTGCTTCTTCATCCTTTCTTGACCAATATCTTGTATTCTTATCTATTATGTATGATGGAGATGTGAGTGTGTTAAATTCACCCATCTCATCTATCATTTCTTGTGTTGGCCATGATGGAGTTGATATTACAAAGTGTTCATGTGTATAACCTACTCTTCCTGGAACGGCAAGAGTTGCTATCTTCTTAGAGAATTTAACTGGCTTAGAGTAAGTTGCTATACGATAAAGTCTACCTGCTGCATCCTTAACTAAGAAGTATCCTCCCTTAGCATTGAGAGTAAGTCTTGTTGCTGTAACTGTTATTACAAATCTTCTTGCTGTAATATTTACATGGTTGAGTTGTTCCATAATCCATGTATCATAAAGTGTTTCATCTTCTTTATCTGGACCTTCCCAATCAAGTGTTGCATCATTGATTGTTGAAATTACACCATTGATTAATCTTCCATTAAGATAAATCTTATCAACATATGTTCTAACACCTATAGCTACATTCTGTGTTGCTATAATTATATCTCCGTGCTTGAATACTAAGTATGTAAAGTTTTTACCTATATAGATGTCTTCACCTGGATAAGAACCTTCTCTATATACATCTTCTCCAAGGTCAAGATGTTCCTTATCAGCCTTGAATATGTTTTCTATTATAGTATAACCATCATTGAATGATTCAATCTTTGTTTCATTATAATCTTCGAAGAATGGTCTATCGCCTGCATGATCCATAGATAGATGAATTTCTGATGAACTTGCAAGCAGTTTTCCGTCTGGAACATAAATTTGTGAGTTTTCATAGAGATAGATATTTCTTGCATTGTTAATAACTACTCTTGTTGATGGATCATTTAGCACACCATACTTAACAACTTTGTTATCCTTGATAGTAACCTTTCCTGCAACAAAAAGCTTAGATGTCTGATCTATTGCTATTGCAGCATCTTTTGTGGTTCTTGTTGTAAGTATATGTGGATCCATTATATTATTAGTAATTGAAGTAGAACCCATGATATAAAGCTCTGATCTATCTGTTGTTCTAAATACTGATGCATGCTTTGTTGCATAGTTTCCATCTATAATATTGTTATCACCCTTGAACTTAACGCTAGAAGTTCTAAAGTTGAATACACCATATTGAGTAGTATTATTAGAAACTCTAGTATTGCCTGTAAAGATTATTGGTGTGTTATAAATTTGTGAGATGTAGCCCTCGTTCTTTACACCATTTCTAATTTCAAATCCATTAGCAGCAATACCCTTTCTTAGAGTTGCATAAAATTGATATACTTCTACTTCATTATTATTAAGTTTAAAGTTTTCAAGATAAGCTCTTCCATTATTATGTGCAAAATTTATAAGATGATCTGTTGCTTTATATTCTGACTTAAAGTTTTCTACAGATATATTTCTAAGAAGTAAGCTTTGTCCATTCTTATATGCAATAAGTCCTACTGGAATTGAACCTTCTGTATCAGGAATAATTCTCGCTCCGTCCTTACAGCTTGTCATTATGAAGTTTGCATAAAGAGTTGGGCGACCTGCTACATTAGAATCTTCACCAAAACTAAATACGCTACGAAGAGCAAGTCCTGCGTCATTAACTCCCTTTATTCCTCTTCTTAAATCTATAGCAGATGCCATAGTCGATACAGTTATGGTATGTCCATTAAAGCAAAGAGTTCCTATAGTATGTATACCTTGCTCAATTGCTGTTATATCTTTCTTAAGAAGGAAGTTTCCATCATAAAGTCCATTACTATTATCACGGAATCTAAGTGTTGACCACTTACGAACTTCTACAAACTCACTTATTGTTGCATGATGAACACAAGAATCTGCTCCAAGATCTTCTTCATCTCCATGCTCACAAGTAGATGTAGTTGCAAGTCCGCATGCTTTGTGAATATGATCAAGACTCTTCCATATTACAAGTAGTGTCTTGTCTTCGTCTGTAGGTGGATTAAATTCTCTATTGTATATATAACTTGAACGAACTTCATAGGTATCGTCATCAAAATCCCATCTTGTTTCAAGAAGTGATGCATTGTCTGCTTCAAATCCCATGATGCCGATAGGCTCAGCATTTGCCCTTGTAATACGTCTTGTAATATCAGTAGAGTAAACTTCAACCGGTCTTTCTATAAGCGCCCATGTTGCTTTTCTTCTAATATATTGTGGTTCTATGGTCTTTACTACAGATGTGATTGGGTCATCAGTATTTATGTCAAATGTATACTTATCGAAGTTAGTGCCAAGATATACATATGGACCGTCGCGATAAATCTTATATTCTGGATTTTGCGAATCGCTCTTCCATATATCCCATAATGTATAAATACCTTTATTGTAATCTTCAAGCATTTCTTCTTTCCAAGAATCTACATATACTAATTGATTATCTTGGAGACTGTTAACTCCAATCTTAGCATCCTTTGTAAGTGGACAACTTGTATTTCCTGAAATATGAATATCTCTATCATCATTTACGAAAATATTTTCTTGAGCAACACTTCCTGCTCCATTAGGTCCATTTTCGTAGATATATATATTGCCGCCAAGCTTAATTCTAACAAGTGGTTTTGGTCCAGCATATGATGAAGTTGCAAATATTGCTCCCTCTACCGTATTGTTGAAAATCTTTCCACCGTATAAATTAAGTTTTATATTCTTGCCCCATGTATCGTATCCGATAACAGATTTTCCTGTGTTATCTCTAAATACTATATTGCCAGTTGCAGGAAGAACGTCATGTTCACCTGTTATATATTCTGTTTCAAATGTTCCTTCCTTAATATGAATTGCATTAGAGTTATATTTAATGAGTGTGCCTTTGTTAATCTTGGCATATGCATTTTGATCTATATAGATAGCTCCACCAAAGTCTGCATCATTACCTGTAAATTCTGATTCTGTTATTTCTGCTGCAGCTTCTTTATCAAGATAAAGAACTCCGCCGAATGCTTCAGAATATGTACCAAGAGAAGTTCTTGCATCATTGAAGTAGAATTTTATCTTATTAGCTTCAAATCTTGCATCAGAAACATAAGCCACACCACCATCTTTAGAAAAGCTTCCTAAGAAATTCGAATCTTCTACTTTAGCAAGTGACTTTCCTTCTACATATAATGTACCACCGGAAATATCTGCACCGTTAAATTCTACTGTTCCTTTGCCCATCTCTAAGCTAGCATTATTAGTTACATAAGCAAATCCACCGCGTCTTGTCGCATAGTTACTAAATATATATGATGCTGTAACTATTACATGTGAATTTTCTACATAGATAAATCCACCATTCTTAGATTCATTTTCAAATGCTTCTATATTACCAAATGTGATGTCAGATTTTGTTGAAACATAAACGGCACCACCTCTAAAATTACTTTCATTGCCCTCGAATAAAATACCATCTATAGTTCCCTTTGTATTTTCAAGTAGGAGTGCACCTGGTGCCACTTCTCTATCAAGAGATAGATTCTTGTTTCCTAAGAATTCATTAGTACCGCTAATATTTAGTTTATCAAAATTCTTAACGGTAAGTGCTGCTGCAGAAATAACTTTGTTACCTGTGTACTTAACATTTCTATAAGATAAACCTCTTTCATTTCCTATGAACTTTGTATTCTTAAGTTCAAATGCATTTGGCGCATCAAGATAAAGCGCTCCATAACCAGCATTTACTTTTGTAAAGCTAGATGTTGCAACTTGAACGAAAGTCTTCTTCTTTCCTTCTATAATAATGAACCCGCCCTGAGACTTAATATTATCTACTACAGTATTCTTTATGCTTACTATCTGAGCATTTTCTGTATGTATAAATCCACCAGCAGTATTAAATTCAGAGTTTTTAATAATTGTTCCGTCTAAACTTATGCTTCCTTTCTTAACTTCTATAAAGCTTGTGTCACCCGCTGCATATGACATTGTTGCAAATGCTGCATTCCATAATTCTATACCTGTATCAGGTCTATCAATTACCAATCCTGCCTTTGCTGTGCGTTCAACACGATGGTCAACTGTTACATAACCTCTGATAGGAACAATTTTTGGAATATCTGATTCCATTTCATAATCTGTTCCTGCAATAATTCTTTCTTGTTCACCAACATTTAAACAATCACATATAGAAACTGTTCCAAGAATTGTTTCGTAAAGTGGAGTCTTTCCCTTGAATCTTAATGTATAACCATTGAGACATATACCAATAGTTCTTCCTGGCACACTAATTGGCCACTTATGTGTATTATTTATAGTTAAATCTTGTTTTAGATAGAAGTAAAGGTTTTCATCAGTTTCAAAATCTATATCAAGGTCTGTGTCATAATCTATACCTATCCATGAAACTCTTCTATGACCATGTGCTGTGCAGAATTCAGTATCTGTCTGTCCACACTCAGCATGTCTATGAGATATTCCAAGATATACCGTATTTCCAAGTGCATAGCAGAATAATTTCTTTACATCTGAATAGAAGATATCTTCTACATTAGTATGCAAATAATCCTTAACATGATTTCTTGTCCATGAAGAATTATAAACTCTATGATTTAGTTTCGCCGTAACACCAATTGATGCTATCTTATTAAGTTTATATAATGGATTACCAGTAATATTTACAAGCATATCATCTGGGTGAATAAGATTTAATGTCTTACTTGGTCCATTGTCAGCAATCTGTATGCTTCCACCAAAACGAAGTTGTATCTTACTTGCATTAAATTTTGCAAGAGCTTCACCACGAAGTTTTTCTGCTTCACTTCTTGATGCATCTGGATATACATAATGTATAAATCCACCTGTTATCTTTCTATTTCCTACAATTGATCCACCATAGAGATTAATATTTGTCCTTCTAAGTTGAGACATATAAGAAATAACAAGACGTCCCTCAGAATTTCTAAATACTATATCTCCATCCTTTGGATCTTCAATAAATTCTGTTTCAAATGTTCCATTTTCTACAACAACTGGGTTGAATGTTTTATCAAATAAAGTATTCTTCTTAACTAATACATTTCCGTTAAGACCTGAATAAACTGCTCCACCCTTTGTAGTATAGATAAACTTAGCAATACGTTTATCTTCACCTACATTCCATATTGCCCATTGTTCTTCTTGCAAATATGAGCTATTACTGAATGTACCTGTATTTACTACAACCTTAGCAGGTTTTCCTACTTGAGATAATGATGCAGCACCAGCAAAAATTGATCCTCCATACATTGCTCTGTTGTAATTAAATTTATTGTTAGTAAGTACAGCATCTGTTCCTTCGAACGCAGCAATACCTGCACCAAATGTTGATGTATTACCATCAAATGTAGAATTCTTAACATGAAGCTTTGCAAGAGAATTGTTTTCTCTATCTTCTACATATATAGCTGCACCAGCTGATGCAATTTGGTTTGTAAATGTAGATCTTTCTACTATTACATTAGCAGCCTTTGAAAGATAGAGTGATCCACCTTTTGCACGAGCATAGTTATTAACAGAATCTACACCAACAAATTCAACTTCTGATTCTTCTATATATGCGAATCCTGCACTAAGTGATTTATTTCCTATGGCAGATGATGAAGAAATCGTAAGATCTGATCCTCCACCTATGAAAATTCCCGCAGGATATGTGTTTGACATATTTCCTTCAAGGTACATATTTTGAATTGTTCCTTCAACGCCACTTACATACATTGCACCTGGAGCAACTTTATCAAATACATATTCATTTATATTATTCTTAAGTACAAGTCCTTCAGATTCTAGTATGTCTGTTTCTTTAATTGAGAGTGCTGCACCTGATCTTGAATAATTTGCTGTATCTGTAGTTCTTTCCTTATACCATGGATCTCTTATATCCATGTAGAACATCATATGATCTTTTCTATTTCCTATGAATTTGCTATTTGTCACATAGGCAAATTCACCACCTTCTGCATAAATTACACCATAGAAGGTTAAGTTGTCATTTGCCTGAACATCATTTACTATAATTACACCGTCTGCATTATCTATCTTGGTTATTTCATCATGCATTGATTTAAATACAAGTGCTGATGCAGATCTATTATCTATGAAACTACAAGATGAAACTATAATTCCTGTAGTACCAACTGCTCTAAATAATCCTTCTTCATTTGTTAATTCTTTATGTCCCTTGATTGTTACGCCATCAACTACAAGTAAATAACCATTTGCAACACGCGCGATAGAAGTTGCACCTCTTCTTGATACCATAGGTGTCTTGCAAGATAAAAGTTCTGCATCAAGATTTAAGTGATAGAAGCAAACACTTGCTAATTCATCTTCTGCATTAATCATAGGAACTCTTGGAGCTCTTGTTTCAATTACTCTTTCAAAAATTCCGCCAGGTGTTGCAACTTTTGCACTTGATGAGGTTGCTTTTGTATATGCCTTACAATCACAGATATTAAATGTTCCTGTAATATCTTTGAAAATTGTAACGCCTTTATCTACATATATATTATGTCCATTAAGGCAAAGGCTGAGCTCACCGCCTGCTACTGTTATAGGCCATTTATGTGTCTTTGTTACATAAATATCATTATTTAAGAAGAAAGCGAGTTCATCTTCTGCAAATACTGAATCAAGGTCATTTTCTGTATAAATATCTTGGAAACTGATTGCATCATGAACTGGTGTATGCATACAATCGATTACACCACAGGCTGTATGAGAATGGTTAGTTCCAAGGAATACAGAACGAGCCATTACATAAACAAGCATTCCTTCTACATCAGAAATAAATATATCTGTTACTTCTAAATCATTAAACTCTTCTACATGATCTGCATCCCATGATGTATCAAATATTTTATTCTTAGATGGTGCTGTTACACCAATTTTTGCATATCTATTTATTTTATAAGTTGTGTTTCCTTGTACCTGTATTTTCTTATCACTTACAAGAATAAAGTTAGACTTTCCTGTTGGTCCGTTGTTCATTATTACAATAGAGCCACCAAGTTCTATTGTTACTCTATCGGCCTGCGTCTTTGTTGCTTTTCTGTCTGGTTCTGGAAGAGGATTTGCTGCTATAGCTGGGTTGCCATAAATGTAACCGCCATAGAGATTTACTTTTGTTTTAACTGTTTTTATATCGTAACCAATTACTGCTTGACCTTTGTTGTTTCTAAATACTATATCTTTTGTTTCGTCGCTGTGATCGTTAATTAAGTTTGCAAGTTCGTTTTGAACTGTGAATGTACCATTGCTTACATGAACTGCATTAAAGTTATTATCAAATAATGAACCTTCTTTTACTGTAACTGATGCATTTCTATCTACAAATACTGCACCACCAAGTGAATCATATTGAACCATCTCTGATTCAGATCCAATTATTACTTGCTTTGTATAAGAAATAGCATCTGTATTTTTAAATACAGTTTTCGAAATAGTTAAGTTAGACGTGTACCCATCGCTTCCGCCCATTGCATAAAGAGCGCTACCAAAGAAAGAACTGTTAGCATCAAATACAGATTCATCAATAGAAAGTTTTGATGCAGCATTTCCATTATCAATAACTGCTATTGCACCGCCCAAACCAAGCTCGCCTTCTACAGAGTTAGATATGAATTTTGATCTTGTTATTTTACTATCAATTAAATTTTCAAGGAAGAGCGCACTACCGTAGTACTTACCCTTATTTCCTTCAAACAAACTGTCATCACAATCAAGAGTAGAATTTCTTGCACTAAACACACCTGACTCTCTTACATAGTTATTTAAGAAGGCAGATGTTGCAATTATAAGCGAAGTAGAATTTGAAATATCAAATAATGGATTTTCAGAAATATTTCCTGCTGCTATAATTCCGTCACCAAATTTTACTCTACCTGTTGCTTTTGATTTTATTAAGCTTGCAGATGCAATATTGTTTTCAAATCTTGCACCAAGAACATTTACTCTACCTGTTTTTATATCAAATAATGATTCACCATAATATTTTAATTTGTTATTTGAAACTTGTGTGTCTACAAATTGAAGCATGCCTGATTCTTGTGAATAGAATGTTCCAGAATTTAATTCACCAATTTCTAAATCTTTAACTGCACATGCCCAAAGATTTAATGTTCCGCCATTATTTACTATTACTGGATTTTTTTCTACTTCAGAATAAGTACTCTTCACACTTATGATTGCACCTTTATCATTTAGATGTTCATGGCAATCACAAATATTTACTACGGCGCCTGACTTTATTATGAATGCAGTTTTTGCATTTTTAACATAAAGGTTGTGACCGTGAAGACAAATTGTTGTTTCATGTTCTGGAACGTTGTTTATAAAATATGTTCCATCAAGAGTCACATCACCACGAAGGTAAATATATGGATAAAGAATTGTTCCGCCATATGGAAGTGGTTCTGGAATACCAGGGCCGCCGTTTATAATATCTTCAAGTGCTGTCCATCCATCCCAAACTTTTACATTTGGACCATCTAAATGGTTTGTTGCATCTGTTGATTCATACATTCTTGGATTGACATATGTATCTTCATAGTGACCGCAAAGAACTCCATTTTCGCATCCGCAAATTTTATGAGGAAAACCACCCTCAGTCCATCCTGGGAATGCACCAAGCATAATTACCATAGGTATTTCAAAAACTTCATCAAGTGCAATTTCTATGCCATCTATTTCTGCTCTTGTTGCTAGGCCAAATTCTTCTGAATTTGTCTTATTTATGCTTGATTTTGTAGCCTCTAGTTCTTCGCTACCTTCTGTATATTTTGGATTTATTATATTTATTACTTCTTGTAATAAATCTGCTATATCTATTTCATAATCTGAGATAAGGAATTTGAAATCTTCTTCCTTAACATGAGACATTTCTTTTTGGGCACTAGGAACGATAACAGTTTCTTCACCACTTGCTGCAGGTTGTTCCTTTGGAAGAACAAGTCGTGGAATTTCTATTACTTCTTCTTCTGCAATGATTTCTTCTTCATCTATTTCTGTTTCTTTTGTTTCTTCTGTTTCTTCTACTTCGTCAGTTTCTGAAACTTCACTTTGGGCATTTGTAGCTGCTACTTCAGTAACCTCTTCATCGATAATTTCTTCTTCATCTGCTTTGCTAGCTTCTGAGTTTGTAGCAATATCTGCAACTACTTCTTCTTTTATTTCTTCTGCTTTATTTTTATCAGTATCAACCTTAACTTCTTCCTTGCCGTCAATTATTTCATAAAGCGTAAGGTCGCTCTGACCTACTGCTTTCTTCTTAAGTTCTTTTCTAATTTCTGTGCTTGTTGCTACGATTTCTCTTCTTGACTTCCAAGAAAGAGGAACCTTAACTAGTCTTTGTCCACCTAAATCATTTTCTATTAAAACGAAAGCTTCATCTGTAAGTGGATTCTTTATATCGTCATAAGTAAATGCATTGGTAAGAGTTGATATTAAAACAACTTCTGATTTTGATGCAATGAAAATTTTCTTTATTGTCCACTTGTCTTTCTTAGATTCTGACTTAGTTGCCACACTTTCTGATGCTAACTTACTTGCATCAGACTGAGTTGCAGCTTGTGCACTAGAGCCTGTTGCAATACTAATCTGCATGTTAGAACTTGTTGCTATTTCTGCTTCTGATGATGTTGCAACAAAAATTTCTGCATCAGATGCTGTTGCAAATTCTACTTCAATAACTGAACTTGTTGATATAACTAACTCTTGTTCTTGTTCTGTGGTATTAGATGAACTAGCAAGATCTATATCTTCGTAATCTATTTCTGACTGAGTTGCTTCAGGTACTTCTTCTTTAGTTTCAACTGTTTCAATGTCTTCACCTGCTTCTACTTCAGAATCTGTTGCAATCAAATCTAAACTGGTTTCTATATCTGCATTAACTTTTGTTTCTTCTACTGGGGCTGTAGTTTCTAAATTTTCAACTTCACTTGTTTCATCAGCAGAAATTTCTTCCTGTGATGTTTCGTCATTAAATACATCATCCCAGAAAATATCACCTTCTGTTGTTTCTTCAGTTTCACTTTCTAAAGTTTCTTCTTCGGCTTTTTGTTCAGCTTCTGTTTCATTTTCTATTTCAAAACTTTCATCACTTGTTATATCTTCACTAGATTCTGTTTCTAAATTTTCGGCACTTGATGACTCTTCTTCTGGTTCTTCTGGTTCTTCTGCCGCGCTGCGCGCGACATCAGATCCCTCGCCTTCGGCTTCGGTCTGTTCTGCCGCGCTGCGCGCGACATCAGAGCGTTCATCTCCTTCGCCATACTCCCCTTCTATCTCTTCCCCAACTATTTTTTTATTTTTAAATTTTTCGTCGCTCTCTTCTGTAACTTGGTCATCAATATAATCATTTTCATCTTCCGGTTCTTCTACCTCTGTACTTTCTTCTTCATCATCTTCTTCACCATAAGATGGGCCTGGTTTTGTCTCGGGCTCATTAATATTCTCATTTTCTGACTCAGCTATTGATTCTTCAGATTCTAATTCTTCTTCATTTCCTGATTGTGCTTTTATTCCATCTATGTATTCTATTGATTCATAAGAATACATTTCTTCTAGATATTCAAAATAATAATTCTTGGTTTCTTTCGGTTCTGCATTAGTTTCTTCATTAATAATGTCTGAAACAGAATTTGCTAACGTAAAAAATCCATTGTTTGTTAAACAAGTGGAAATAATTAGCAAACATGCTAGAATTTTTTTGTTTTTAACAAAAAAATTTAAAATATTTTTCTCCCAAGTTGCTTGCATTAATAAAAAATTTGGTATTTTTTTGCTACAAACACAGCAAAAAAGTGCCAATTTACAAGCTTTTTAATTATAACATAAATAGACAACCGCTTTCTTAAAAAAGCCTTATCATATGTTAACAAAATATTAACACTAGATATAGATTGTGAAAATTTGATTTACTAGATTTAGTTGAAATTTTAAAGTTTATGAAAATAATCCAGAGAAAAAATTATAAATTAAATTTTGTTCGTAGATGTATGAAACCCATCCTATACTTTTTAGTGTCGATGCAAAATCAGTCGTGACATTCATTCCTTCTAACACTCTAACTACTGCAAATATGATCCAAACCATAAACATTGCAATAAAAAATCCTAACACTCCACCTAAAATTTTATTTACTCTTCCAAGGAATGGAATATCATTAAGATATTCAAAAAAATGTGAAACAACTTTTAATAATATAAGTGTTACTATAAATATTATTAAAGCCGATATAACTGTAACAATTGCAACTGTGATTCCTGATTCTATATTGGCTCTTAAACTATTAGAAATATTTTCGGGATCGATTAATTTATCAAGACCCATCATCTTTCCAAGAGGACCTGGATCGACAGCACCACTTTCTAAATTCAATCCTTTCATAATTCCATTGAGAATTGAATCTGTTATTCTATCAGGAAGATTCGTGTTTTCTCTAAATAAACTTACAAGAGTTGGAGTAAATATACTCGACATAACAATTGAAAGAACTATTGATGAGAGTGATAATATTTTCTGTATAAATCCTCTTCTATATCCACTAAGTATGTTCAGTATAATGAAAGCGGCTAAAATTATCTGTATGCCTATAGGAGAAAATATAAAATTTAACACCGCTTCCATTATTATTTATTTCCTTTGCCTAAAAAATGTTCAGATTTTAATATAAGTCTTCCTGCTTTATCATATTTTGACTGGAATATTCCTGAAACAGCTGAAAGAATATTAGGGTGGTCTGCCTTGTCGGCTACTGAATCAATAAGTTCTTGAGCTGCTTGCTTTGTAAGTTTTATTCCTTCTTCTTCCATCACTTCTATTCTTTCATAAAGAGCTGCTATTGTCTTACCTGAAATAACACAGTCTATACTGTCTGCGTAACGACGACAATATGAGGCAAAGTCTGCAACTTCCATCTGCTCTTCCTTGCTATTAGGAGTTCTTCTTATATCTGATTCAGATCTTCTCTGTTTTTTAGTTACATTCTCTCTCTTCTCAATCTTGCGTTTTGATTTCTTTCTTTCAAATCTCTCCGGGTGAGAGTCGTCAATAACTCTTGATTCCTTAGATGTCTCAACTGCCTTTTCCCAGTCCTTAAGTGCTTCGTTACTTTCGCTTCTTGGTTTTGATTCTATTCTTGTATCTCGTGGGATATTTTGTTCATCTTCTCCTTCATTTAAATCAATTTGAACAATATCTGACTCGCCCTCGCTATCATTTACTTTAGATACTTCAACAGAAACTATATCAAAAAGTGATACAAAATCTGGATGCATCTTGGCTATAGAATCAAAATTATCAACAAGATCGCACAATACTATGATGTTTTTATATCTGCCTGTATCTATGAAAGCCTTGATGTCATCAATTGCAGGGTCCTTCAAAAATCCTGCACCCTCTATTATTAAATCTCTCTCACCCAATCTTGTTACATAAGAAAATAAACCGTTGGCATTAATCTTGTCTGCTGAAACTTTGGCAATCTTAGATTCTGTTCCAAGAACTGAGTGAATATATTTTAATTCATTTTGTGCAATACCTATACATTGCTTGAAACTCTTACCTTCTATCATCATATGATAGCCAGTCTTATGGTTAGTTCCTGTTTCAAATTCCTTAGTTATGTCATTAGATAACTCGCGGATAAGCTTACTTTCTATTTCCTTATCTGCTTCATTCTTCTCATCACTTGCAATACTTACCTCTCTACTGATATGATCTGCAAGATTTGTATCATCTACTATTCTATTGTCCCTACTATCATTATCATTGATGAATGCATCTTCATTAGATTGAGTATCTTCAAAATCACTCCTTGCTATACGAGGTTTCTTATCTTCCTCATCATCACTTCTCAAATCACTTAAAGTAATATGTTCAAAATGATCCTTGTCATCAAGGAAGGCGCCACCAATTTCATCAAACCTATTGATGTCATTATTAGATGCTTGGTATGTCTCACCAAGGTCTGTATCTTGCTTAAACTTTTCCCTTGCATCCTCTTCCTTCTTAACTTCTATCTCCATAGCTTCCTCTTTTGTTCTATCCTTAGGAGCAGTTCTTAAGCTCTGGGCATCTAATACTTCTGGATTTTTATTACTTACATTATAGTCAAATAATTTCTTCTTAACGAGCGAAGAGTCTTTCTGAAGGAAGTATTCATCAAGTAATGCCTGCTGTTCTGCTGTAAGAGGTGCATATTTCTGCTTTAATTCTAGGGCTGCTTTTCCATAATTTTGAACATCGTAATACATAACGAGTTTATCGCACATATTTACACATTCTTCTTTATTTCCAAGATCAGAATAGAGTTTAGCAAGTTCATACATCATCTCTTCATCAACACCCTCTCCATCAAAATAATCTTCAAGAATACGAAGGAGTTGAGTTTTAGATGCATTTTTATATTTCAAGATAAGATATTTTAATTTATTCTTTCTTATATCATCTGGATATGCATAACAAAATTCTTCATAAAAAAGAGTTGCATCTTCTATAGCACCTGCCTTAACGCTGACTATACATAGAGGATAAAGAATTCTTTCCTTAGATTTTGAACGAACATATGCATCTTCATAGAGTTTCTTGGCATGAGCATAGTCTTCCATCTTCTCAAAAACTTCTGCTGCATCAAGAAATAGCTGGGCATCACTTACATTGTTCCAGTTTATACGCAAAGCGATTTCCATTGCTGTCTTGAAATCGCCTTCATTCTTCCTATTTCTAAATTTTTCTAAATAAATCTTTAACTCTGTAGATTCTTCTTCACGCTGCTTGCTGTTAAAAATTCCCATCTCTTGCTCCAATTTAATTTGGCTTATTAAGAGTTACTATCTTTATTGTGTAGTTTTCAATTATATCATAGTTTAACATCTATTAGTAGACTTACGCATTTGCTTGCAAATGTATATTATACAAGTAAAAATCTTTATTAAAGTTCAGTGCGTCCCTTTAGTGCTCTTCCTAATGTTAGTGGGTCAATATTTTCTATATCACCACCGAATGGAACACCTGATGCGATTTTAGAAATTTTTACATTGTAATCTTTCAAAATTTTAATTAGATAACTTGCTGTAAGGTCACCTGCTTCTGAAGAATTTGTAGCTATGATTACTTCTTCGCAATCTCCTTGAACTATTCTATCTACTAATTCTTTGATCTTAAGTTGAGAAGGCCCTATAGTCTTAAGTGGGTCAAGTGCTCCACCTAGAACATGATAGACGCCATTATATTCTCTTGTCTCTTCATATGCTGCTATTCCCTGCTCATTTTCTACAACCATTATCTGCTTGTGGTTTCTATTAGGATTTGAACATATGGCACACTTATCTTCACTTGTAATAGAAAAACAAGTCTTGCAGCGTTTTATATTGTTGCAAGCATTCGTTATGTTTTCTGCTAATTTAAGCATCTGATTTTTATCGCCATTAACAATATAGAATGCAAGTCTTGTCGCAGATCTCATTCCTATTCCAGGAAGATTTCTAAGAGATGCAATTAAATTTGTCATGTCTTTAGAAAATATTTCCATGAGTTATTCTTACTCTCTCTTTATATCAAAATTTATCTTATCTAAGTCTTTCTCTGTAACGTAGTCATGATCCTCTGTTATGTCATAGTTTTCTATAAACTCAATTTCTATATGTGTGCCGTATCTCTTCTCGCATATTTCTTCTAGACTTTGTTTTATATTGCCTCTTTCTAACATTTCTATATATGCATGCTTTAATACAACTTTTATTTTATGAGGGTTATCCTTATCAGGAACCAAATTCGACTCCACTAAAACAAAATTGTACATACCAGGGAAGTTAGATACAAGAGTTCTCCAATCTTTCTGCAAGGTTCTATATACATCAATATTTTCTTTAGGTAGAACTACTGTATTTACATAAGGCTTTTCATCTGCACTTACCTTTCCGGTATCTACTGCATTTTCACTATCTTCCTGAACGTTTTGATATGCACTTGATACTTTATTTATTGAGATATTCCCATTCTGCATAGCGCCTACAATCTTTTCTAGACTTGCAAGTCTTGCCTGTATTGCATTGTTAGTATTTTCTGTTCTTACTAAGCATATCTTAATAAATGTTGTTTCAAGTAATATTCTCTTAGATGTATCTGATTTTATTTTCTGTGCAGCATCAGCAATTAAAAATATTATTCTTATGAGGAAGGCATGATCTAAATCATTACTTTGCTTTTTTATAATTTCATAATTTTCACTTGATGTTTCTATAAATCTATTACTATCTTTAGTTTTCTTGGCAATTAGAAGATTTCTCAAATGTTGTAATAAA
The DNA here is from genome assembly GCA_946407765.1 of uncultured Lachnospiraceae bacterium. Lineage (GTDB taxonomy): Bacteria > Bacillota > Clostridia > Lachnospirales > Lachnospiraceae > UBA3633. The sequence continues at coordinate 19 of CAMJPD010000001.1, read as the reverse complement.
CCATTGAGATAAACTCCTG